>NZ_SLAP01000186.1 GCF_007126775.1 Cecembia sp.
GCGTTTCCGGTTTTTTAGGATGTTCTTGCGCCGCCTCTGTGTATAAATCATATCCTTTAAACCCAGGGCTGCGTTCCTTGCCCTGGGCTATCACATGTAAGGCCTTCAGCCTTTCTTCTGTTTACATGAGAATCCCAAATATAGAATTGAACATAAATTTATTTCAATCAGATTACCTGTTTTTTTCGATATTCTGGACCTGCTACATTTGATTGGACAATAAGTTAAGCTCATTTCTTAAATTTGGAACAATGAGTAAAAGAGAAAGAAGAAAATTTGACGAGGCCTTCAAAAGAATGGCTGTAGAGTTGCACCTGAGTGGTAAGACGAGTACTTCCATAGGCAAGGAGTTGGGTATAGGCGCTGATTTGGTCAGGAGATGGACCAGAGAATTCAAATCAGAGGGAGCGACAAGTTTTCCGGGAAACGGGAAGCAGAACCTAACTGATGAGCAAAAGGAAATACTTGCTCTTAAGAAGGAACTGAACGAAACCCAAATCGAGAGAGATATCCTAAAAAAGGCGGTAAGCATCTTTTCCAGGGGGGACAGGAAATCTACGGGTTCATGAAAGACCACAGACATGAGTTTGCTGTTGAAAAGATGTGCAGGGTATTTAATGTAAGCAGGAGCGGATATTACAATTGGCTGAAGAGAAAACCTTCCAAACGTGAGCAAGAACGTGAGCTTCTGTTGGCTGAAATCGATAAGATACATACTCAAAGCAATGGTCGATACGGAAGTCCAAAGATAACCATTGAGCTGAGGGATAGGGGGTTTTCAGTGTCCAGACCAAGGGTTGCCAGAATAATGAGGGCAAACGGGATCAGGAGTGTGATATCGAGGAAGTTCAGGGTCTGCACCACTGATTCCAATCATGGTTTCAAAATCAATCCGAACTTGCTTGAAAGGAACTTCAGCCCTGATGGCCCTGCGAAATCATGGGTATCGGACATTACCTACATCAGGACAGAAGAGGGATGGCTTTACCTGACCATGATCATGGACCTTTATGACCGAAAGATAATCGGGTGGTCGATGTCAACGACCATGCATGCGGAGAACACTGTTATACCCGCATGGCGAATGGCCCAGATCAACAGGCCTTTTTTCAGAGGGCTGGTTTTTCATTCGGACAGGGGGGTACAGTATGCCTGCTTTGAATTCAGAAAAGAACTAGATCCCGAGAAAGTAAGCCAGAGTATGAGCAGAAAAGCAAACTGCTGGGACAATGCAGTGGCAGAAAACTTCTTTAAGATCCTGAAATCGGAAACAGGTTACCGTAAATACGATTCAATAGCCCAGGCAAAGCAAATAATTTTCGAATTCATTGAAATCTGGTATAACAGGATCAGGAGACACTCCTCACTTGGATACCTTTCACCTGAACAGTTCGGAAAAACAATTAATAAAATTGCCTTATAAATACTGACCTCGAAATTGTCAGGGGGATTTTTTTTCAAAATCGCACTGATAATTTGAGGAGCCCGCGGCAGGCGTAATCAATTTAATCAACAAATCATCGGGCTTAATTCTTTGTCCAGTTTTTTGTTGCAAATCCATTGCTTCGTTTATCGGGATAAACTTCTCGCCCTATGCGATCATTTAAACTATGTGATCCCGCTGGGGCTCGAACCCAGGACCCTAACATTAAAAGTGTTATGCTCTACCAGCTGAGCTACGGAATCATATACTATGATAAACACAGAACAAATAAAAAATGGGTTCTGTCAACCACCAATAAATAAAGCATCCTAGAAGGATGCTCACAGGTGATCCTGTCAGGACTCGAACCTGAAACCTACTGCTTAGAAGGCAGTTGCTCTATCCAGTTGAGCTACAGGACCTAGAAATTGTCGGGGTGGCAAGATTCGAACTTGCGACCTCCTGCTCCCAAAGCAGGCGCGATAACCGGGCTACGCTACACCCCGAGAAATAAATGTAATGATAAACTTTATCACCACCAGTAAGATATGGTAGAGAATAAATTTCTACCCAATTTGAATTGGCTTATCCAACTCCAATTAACCCAAATTAAATGGGTTTTTAAACTTTGATCCCGCTGGGGCTTCCCGATGCTAACTCGCTTTGCTGCGTTTATCGGGATAAACTTCTCGCCCTATGCGATCATTTAAACTATGTGATCCCGCTGGGGCTCGAACCCAGGACCCTAACATTAAAAGTGTTATGCTCTACCAGCTGAGCTACGGAATCGTTTTGGTTTTGATTTGTTTTTTCTTAAATCATTACCGTAATTGGACTGCAAATTTAAGCTACTGAATTTAAAATGCAAAACCTAAATCAAATCTTTCTGACAAAATTAATAATATTTTTTGCGGCTATATTGCAAAGCTTTAACTGTCAAGCCGATACAGGAAAGCTTAATTTAGCAGATTCTTTGTTCAGTCAACAGAGCTATCAAGAAGCATACATTATATATCAAGATTTACTGGAAAATGAAGCAGTTTTCTCTCCGGCTATGCTACTGAAAATGGCATTTGTGGCAGAAGGAATGGGAGATTATTCCAAAGCAAGCTTTTATTTGGCCAAATATTATGATCAAAACCCAAACCCCAGGGTTATTACCAAAATCAAAACCTTAACGGAGCAAAGTAACCTTAAAGGGTATGAGTTAAGTGACTTGGATAGACTTAAAAATTTTCTTTCAGATTTTCAATCTGAAATAACAGCTTTTTTTTCCTTGTTATTAATCATTTCCATAATTTTTCTAATAAAATACAGGCAAAAAGCAGATAGTTCAAAGTACTATTTACCTGCAGTTCTATTCCTGATGTTGGCTTTTATGAGCAACAATTTTCTATATGGCCCAAAGACTGGGATAGTAACCGGAACTCCAACCTTGATCATGGACCAGCCTACAGCTGGGGGGGAACTTTTGGATATAGTGGACCCAGGTCATAGAATTATCGTGAAATCAATAAAAGATATTTGGTATGAAGTAAAATGGGGCAACCAAACTGCTTATATCAAAAAAGAACATGTAACAAGACTTTAAATCAAAGATCCAATGGATCCAAATTTTTGTAATGTCCGTTCATTTTAATCTTTAACTTGGCCAACTCTACTTCTCTTAAAACTGAAATTACCCGCATCAAATGTTGTATCAAATACTTCATGCGGTCCTCTTCTCTTTTCAATTGAAGGAGTTCATATTCCTCCTCTATTTTTAAACCTATCTTGTGTGCAAATGTAAATGAATCCACTTCCGTAGCGTTTAATTCTACATTTTGATTCATAAGCCTGAATAATTCTTTCAGATAGAACAAAAATTCATCATACACATTTTTTGCTACCCTGGGGTCATTATCCAAAAATTGGACCTTACCTCCCGCGTAAAGCTTACCTTCTGAAGGGTTATCGAAGGTCAAAATTTCAAAAACCCGCTTGCCAACAGTTTTGATGTCCATTCTCCCATCATCATAGGTTTTGTTGATTTCAATTAACTCGACTTCAGTTCCTGTGCTCACTAAACTGTCAAGATATATTCCTATTCCAAATCTACCCCCATTATTTTTGATGTCATGCACCAACTGCCTATACCTAGGTTCAAAAATGTGCAGGTTCAATGCCTCTCCTGGGAAGGCTACTAACTTTAAAGGGAATATTGGAAGATAATCTGGCATACTTCAGTATAACCAGTAATAATCAACAAGGTTATACGATTGGTTTATTTAATCAAAAATAGATTCTTCCTCGTTCATTTCTTCCTGGAGATTAACTATTGCTTCTGGTGTCATATACAAAGTCCTTATTTTTTCTTTGTATTCGTCATCAAATCCTTCATGATTGAGAATATATTCTTTGGTTGCAAGTACCTGATGACCAAGACCGCATTCGATAGCGTAACTGTCTGCAGCAAGCTCTGCTTCCACCACCTTCTGTTTAGAGACAATGTATTTGAATCCAAATCGCATCATATTTGTAGAAGACCTGTCTAAATAATCCATAATATGTCCCAATTCATGACCTATCCAACCCACTAAAGCATCATTTGGTACCTTTTCAATTGGAATTATTATGTCACCAAAATCCAGTAGTCTGGTGATTTTTATTCTGTATTTCCTCTTGTCTTTTCCGTCTACAAATAAAGAAAAAACCTTAGGTTGTGCCTGCATTACAGATCCACTGATCTTTTCTTTAAATTCAAAAGTGATGTCCACATCCTCTAAATCAGGGAAATGAGACAAGGCC
>NZ_SLAP01000062.1 GCF_007126775.1 Cecembia sp.
AAGGCCTATGAATTTAATTTAAAACATTTTACAAAAACAATTTAAGAAAATGTGCCAAAAAATACCCCAAATAATTGCCCAGTGCATATCCTATAATTCCAATTGTAATACCGGATACAATGACCTGCTTATTGCCTAAAGCACCTGCAATGACGGGTACAAAGGGTGGGGAACAAATAAAGGAAACGGAGGTGATCATGGTTGTATCTGCATCAATTTTGAAAATTCTACTTAAAAGCAGATGGAAGGCCAGGCTACCGAAAACTGCCAAACTGATATAGGCCAAAAGAAAGGGATTGATGTTGGTGAAATTGGTAATATCAGCCATAGAAGCAACCACTACACTGAAGATAAGTATTAAATACATCCCAACATCAAAACTAAGGGGTAAATTTTTTATGAAAGTAATGGAGGAGGCCAAAAGTCCTAAAGTAGTGATGCATAAAATTACAGTGACCATCAGGAGGTGATCAGGGAGTAAAGAAGCCAACAAAAGGGATAAGCCTGCAATTAATAAAGCCAAACCCAATCCTTTTAATACCGAAATAATTTTTGACGAAAGATTTAGCTGTATCTCTTCATCCGGTTTTCGGGCTGAAAGACTTGTTTTATTTTTTGGGAATGGAGGTAAAAATTTTCCAAAAATATTTTTTCCTAAAGAGAGGAGAAATCCCAGATACAATACTCCGATAATAAGGTCATAGGTATGGGTTAAAATATACGTGTTGGCATCTACATCCAACATGAGTTTCAAAGACGCGAGGTTTGGAGTACCCCCAGTATAAACACCTACCAGCAAACCTGAAATTTTCCATAAATCTGATAAGCCACTGTTTCTAAAGAGAAAAAAGCCAATACTGATTACTGCCAATACTGATAACAGTCCGATAAAAAGGGAAATGATTGTTTTTCCTGCCAGTTTTTTCCATGATTGTATATCAGTTGAAAACAGCATCAAAGGAATGGCCAGCAAAACAGTAATACTCATCAGGTTATCTTTGAGTTGGTAAATAAGAAAACCAAGTAGCTCATTTGAATCAACTAGGCCTCGTTCCTGTAGCATTTGGACATCCTCTGCTGTAGTTTTTGGATAAGTAATGAGGTATTCATTAAGGTAGCCTTTCATTGAGGGTAGCAATCCAATATTTCCCAAAAGCAGCCCAATAACATAGGCGATAATTACAGGACCAATTTTTTCAGCTAAAGTAAAGCGGTGACATAAGTACAGAATGAGTGTTGGACTGAGAATGTAGAATAGCAGGAGCAGAAGCAATGATTGGTTCATAGGTCAATATCCTCTTGGTCAATGTAAGGGCTTAAGCTTAATTGGAATCAAGTATAAAGATTACAAAATCGATAAGGGGCACATCAAATGTATTTTTGCCCTGCAATTGTAAGCAAAATTATCCTCTGTAAACAAAAAACCATGACATTTAACCATTTTGATTGCGAGATAATCGAATAATAATATCTTTGTCGGAATATTATTTTGACTATAAACTCAGTAATCTTTATGGAACAAGCATTTGTATATGTGATTCCCTTTATGGGAATAATTGGGCTCATTGTAATGGCAATTAAGTCAGCCTGGGTTACCAAGCAGGCAGCAGGAGATGAAAATATGGCAGAGCTTGCCGGACACATCGCCAAAGGAGCCATGGCTTTTTTGAAAGCCGAATGGAAAATTCTTGGCTATTTCGTTGTAATTGCGGCAATTATTTTAGGTTGGTCCGGTACTTTGGTGGAAACCTCAAGCCCTGTTATTGCCATTTCTTTTATTATTGGAGCCTTATTGTCGGCTTTTGCAGGTTATATGGGCATGAATATAGCTACAAAGGCCAATGTAAGAACTACACAAGCGGCAAAGACGAGCTTGAAAGAAGCCTTGAATGTCTCTTTCATCGGTGGGTCAGTTATGGGATTAGGTGTGGCTGGTCTTGCTGTTTTGGGAATGGGATCTTTGTTTATAGTATTTTATAACATTTTTGTAATCTCTACTGGTGGTGATGTCAACGGGGCTGCCATGGAAACAGCGCTGGAAGTTTTAGCAGGCTTTTCCTTAGGTGCAGAATCCATTGCCCTGTTTGCCCGTGTGGGTGGCGGAATTTATACCAAAGCTGCTGACGTAGGTGCGGATTTGGTCGGTAAAGTAGAGGCAGGAATTCCAGAAGACGATGTAAGAAACCCAGCGACTATTGCAGATAACGTAGGAGATAATGTGGGTGATGTGGCAGGAATGGGTGCAGATCTTTTTGGTTCTTATGTAGCCACTATTCTGGCTTCCATGGTTTTGGGAAGGGAGATTGTATCGGCTGACAATTTTGGTGGAATAGCGCCTGTTTTATTGCCGTTGGTGATTGCAGGTTTGGGACTGATGTTCTCCATTGTGGGAACTTTCTTTGTAAAAATAGCCAATGAGACGGACAGCGTGCAGGCTGCGCTTAACAAAGGAAACTGGATTTCTATTTTATTGACTGTTGCGGCTTCTTATCCTCTGATCATGTACATGTTGCCTGATGGTGATTTGATATTGTCAAGAGGAGGTTCTATTGTATTTACCAAAATGGGTGTTTTTGGAGCTGTGGTCATCGGTTTGATAGTGGGCGCTTTGATGAGTATGATTACGGAATATTATACTTCTATGGGTAAACGTCCAGTTAATTCTATTATTAAACAATCTTCCACAGGCCATGCGACCAATATTATTGGCGGACTTTCTGTAGGTATGGAATCAACTGTTGCCCCTATTTTGGTTTTGGCTGCCGGTATTTATACATCCTTTTTAGCAGCTGGTCTTTATGGAGTAGCCATAGCCGCTGCAGGGATGATGGCTACCACAGCCATGCAGTTGGCTATTGATGCATTTGGTCCAATAGCAGACAATGCGGGGGGTATCGCAGAAATGTCAGGATTGCCTAAAGAAGTGAGAGAGCGAACAGATATTTTGGATGCTGTAGGTAATACCACTGCTGCTGCTGGGAAGGGGTTTGCGATTGCTTCTGCGGCATTGACTGCTTTGGCTCTTTTTGCGGCTTATGTTGGCATTGCTGGTATTTCTTCCATTGATATATACAAGGCAGATGTTTTGGCAGGGCTCTTTGTGGGTGCAATGATACCTTTTATTTTCTCGTCATTGGCTATTGCTGCCGTGGGTCGTGCAGCCATGGATATGGTAAATGAGGTAAGAAGGCAGTTCAGAGAGATTCCAGGTATAATGGAATATAAGGCAAAACCTGAATATGAAAAGTGTGTGGAAATATCTACCAAGGCATCCCTTAGGGAAATGGTTGCTCCCGGAGCGATTGCTTTGCTTACTCCAATTATCGTGGGTTTTGCATTTGGTCCGGAAGTTTTAGGAGGAACCTTGGCAGGTATTACGGTATCAGGGGTTTTGATGGGTATTTTTCAGAATAATGCCGGTGGAGCCTGGGACAATGCTAAAAAGTCTTTTGAAAAAGGAGTCATGATTGACGGGGTAATGCAATATAAAGGTTCTGATGCGCATAAGGCTTCGGTAACAGGAGATACCGTAGGTGACCCTTTCAAAGATACTTCAGGTCCTTCTATGAATATTTTGATCAAACTGACTTCTATTGTGGCATTGGTTATCGCTCCCCATATTTCTGAAGGCGATGGACATGGACAGGCCAAAGTCGAAAAAGAAATCATAAAAGAAATACAGTTCGAGCAGGCCAAAGAAATAGTCAGTATCGAGGAATTGAGAGTCGATTAACTCATCCAAATTAGAATACAAAAGCCACCCTTAGAAGGGTGGCTTTTTTTTGTTTTATGGCTTTCATTTTTGATTACCCAGCAAACAAAGTATTGTTTAGTAATTCAATTATTTTTATATTAAAAATTATTATTTCAATAAACTAATTGAAATATAGCATATTTCACTGTGCTTTAACGTTTTAGCCAACAGGTTTAGGATGTTTTTTTTAGTCTTGTTCATGGTCCGGGAAACTATTGTTCCCGGTAATAATCTATTCAATTTAATAACCAATCAAAAAATAATTTATGAAGCAAAAGTTTACTGTTCCCATTACCTTTTTCATCATAATGTTTGGAATCTCCGTTACTGGATTTTCCCAAACTATTGTGAGTGGAAAGGTGATTTCCCAGGAAGATGAACAAGCACTTCCTGGTGTTTCTGTTCTAGTTCAGAACACGAATATCGGTACT
>NZ_SLAP01000155.1 GCF_007126775.1 Cecembia sp.
AAAAAGAGACAATTTAGTAAC
Source organism: Cecembia sp. (assembly GCF_007126775.1). GTDB lineage: Bacteria > Bacteroidota > Bacteroidia > Cytophagales > Cyclobacteriaceae > Cecembia. The sequence continues at coordinate 22 of NZ_SLAP01000155.1, forward strand.
TACTGTGGGTTATGGCTTTTTGAAATTAGGAACTCCGATTTCGGAAGGAAGCTTGATTAGAGCGGAACACCGACCCTGGATGCAGACCACATACAGGGTTCCTTCTACTAAAAAACTGAGCACCAGCTTCAGGTTCAGGTATGATGCCCGGTTTATTCAGAATCTGGAAGCGGGAAATCTGGCGGATGGTTTTTCTTTTAATCACAGGTGGCGATTTAACAATGCCCTGAGGTATGCCTGGGGTAATTTGATCAGTGCAGACACCCGATTTACTACGACTATGCTCAACGAAGCATTGTTCGGAACAGGACCAGGTCCCAATGGGGTCAGGCATGAGCACAGGACACATTTTTTGGGGCAGTTGGGTAAAGGAAATTTTGTTTATTCCCTGGGATATGTGATCAGGTATATTAACACCAGTCCGACTATTGCAAGAATCAACCATGGTCCGGTGATCTGGGTGACCATAAATTTGAACTTAATAAAAGGCAAACAACTTCCGACATTTATAGAATATCCCAGTGACCATGTAGATTAATTGACTGTTTTAATAATGGATACTTATAACATTCCGAATAATCAGACAATTGAATAATTGCTTGCTAATAGTTAGGAGGCTTCTTCCATTTATTTTTTGCAGTATATTTTTGTCAATTTCCAATTAACCTGTTTCTTTACTAGAAGTAACCTTAGTTAGCTAAAGTTGGATGATGAAGCGTTTTTTAGGATTCATTTGCATACTTTTAATTTTGCCATTTTACACCAATGGTCAAGCCCAGTTCAGGACAGAGTCCTGGTGGGGTTTAATGACTTCAGGCCAAATAGCAGAACGATGGTCCCTTTGGATGGATACGCATTATGTTCCTGAAATTTTCCTGATTGTGCGCTCTGGACTTACTTACCATACCCCCAGTAATAACTTCAACTTTACAGCCGGTTATGCCCATTTGGGTTTGACAACACCATTTTCTGAAGGGAGGCTTATCTGTCCTGAAAGAAGACCTTGGGCTCAGGTGATATTCAGAGTTCCAGGGGCTACTCAGTATGGTGTAAGTTTTAGATTCCGGTATGATGCCAGATTCCGGAATCAATTTGATAATGAATCTCTATTGGATGGCTATGACTTTAATCACCGGTTTCGTTTCAATTCAGCCATCAGGTACAATATAGGGCGCTCTGAAAAATTTCAATCTGCTTTTTCAGTAAGCATGGTCAATGAAACTTTATTGACCAGAGGGCCATCATTTTCGGAAGTGCCCTTTGAGCATCGGGTCTTTTTGCTTTCCGGTATTCAAAGAGGTACCACAACCATTTCACCAGGTTACCACCTGCGTTTTCAAAGTGGTCCTTCAGGCCAGGTCAGGGTGCTTCAAGGTTTTGTTTTATGGATCAACCTGAATTATAGGTTCAAGGATTTCAAAAGGCATTTGCTTAGAGAGTTTCCTTCTGACAAAATTTAATCTCTATGAAATAAGAAAAAATTCATTGTAGTTTTGACTTCGCTTTTTTCCAACTTCATCTAAATATTTTTTATAAGGGCTGGTTTTGACTAACTTCCAGCCTCAAACCATTTATACCGAATTAAAATGAAAAAACAATCCGCACAAGTTGCTGAGGATAAGGCATCTAATAAGGGGAGGGTCCAAGATTCTTTCAAAGCACAGGTTTTGGTAGAAGATGCCCGTACAGGCCTTAGTGCTGAAGCCTTAAAGAAGGCTATCCTCAACCAAATTTTTTATGCGCAGGGAAAATATCCGGAAATAGCTACCCGCAACGATTATTATATGGCTTTATCCTTTGCCGTAAGGGATAGGTTGCTTCAAAGATGGACTTCCTCAGTAAAGCAATACTTGGATGGAAAAAACCGGGTGGTTTCTTATCTCTCTGCCGAGTATTTACTTGGCCCGCATTTGGCCAATAACCTTATTAACCTCGATATTTACAAAGAAACCGAGCAGGCTACCAGAGATTTGGGGATAGATCTTCAGTGGTTGATTGACAAGGAAGTAGAACCTGGTCTCGGAAACGGAGGTTTAGGCCGTTTAGCTGCTTGTTATATGGATTCTTTGGCCACATTGGAAATTCCGGCCATAGGATATGGTATAAGGTACCAATTTGGTATTTTTGAACAGGACATCAGAGATGGTTGGCAGGTAGAAGATACTGACAACTGGCTTAGGAGAGGTAATCCCTGGGAAATAGAAAGAAGGGAACTCAACTATGAAGTAAAACTAGGCGGTCATGTGCAGCATTATATGGATAGGGATGGTAGATACAGAAGTAATTGGATGCCTGAACTTACCGTAAAAGGGGTTGCTTACGATACACCAATACTTGGATACAAGGTAAATACCTGCAATACCCTGCGTCTTTGGAAATCTGAAGCCCCAAAATCATTCGACTTTCAGTCGTTTAACTCAGGGGATTATAACCATGCGGTAAATCAAAAGATAATCTGCGAAAATATAAGCAAAGTGCTTTACCCAAATGATGAAACCATCAGCGGAAAAATTCTAAGATTACAACAGCAATATTTCTTCGTATCCTGTTCCCTCCAGGATATGATTGGCATTCACCTGAGACAAGGTGAAAAAATAGAGGACTTTAATGTAACCTTCGCCGTTCAATTAAACGATACCCATCCTGCTGTTGCTATAGCAGAAATGATGCGTTTATTATTGGATGAGCATGATTTGGAATGGGTGGATGCCTGGAGGGTAACAACTAGAACTTTTGCTTATACTAATCATACTTTATTGCCAGAGGCCTTGGAAACCTGGGATTTGGAATTGTTTGGGTCTGTTCTTCCGAGGCATTTGGAATTGATTTATGAAATCAACAAAAGGTTTTTGGATGAGGTTACCATAAAGGTTTATGGAGATCATCAAAAGATCAACAGCCTTTCCCTGATCGGAGAAGGCCCAAGAAAATTCATTAAAATGGCAAATTTGGCCTGTGTTGGTAGTTTTGCGATTAACGGCGTGGCGGCCTTACACTCTGAATTGCTCAAAAAGACAGTTCTGAAAGACTGGTATGCCTATAACCCGGAAAAATTCAGCAATAAAACAAATGGTGTGACACCAAGGAGATGGATGGTATTAAGTAATCCAAAACTTACCGATCTGATTTCCGAAAAGATTGGAGAAAACTGGATCAAGCACTTGGAAGAATTAAAAAAACTGGAAAAGTTTGCAGAAGATCCTGATTTCCAAAAGGCTTGGATGCAAGTCAAATTGGAAATGAAACAAGAGCTCGCTAAACGCATTATGCTTAGAACAGGGGTAAAAGTTGACCCAGAGTCAATGTTTGATATTCAGGTAAAAAGAATCCATGAATACAAGCGGCAGCACTTGAATGTGCTTCATCTGATCACTTTGTACAATAGGTTGAAACAGAACCCCAACATGGAAATGGTACCCCGTACCTTTATTTTTGCAGGCAAAGCGGCTCCAGGTTATAAAATGGCTAAATTGATCATCAAATTGATCACTTCAGTAGGTGATTTGATCAACAATGACCCGGATGTCAACCACCGTTTGAAAGTAGTTTTCTATCCCAATTACAGTGTGACCAATGCCCAGCGGATTTATCCTGCAGCTGATCTTTCTGAACAAATATCTACGGCGGGGAAAGAAGCTTCTGGGACTGGTAACATGAAGTTGTCTATGAACGGTGCCCTTACCATAGGTACGTTGGACGGAGCAAATGTAGAAATAAGAGAAGTCGTAGGCGAGGAAAACTTTTTCTTATTTGGGTTGACGGAAGAAGAAGTGGTGCAAAAGAAAAATGAAGGTTATAATCCTTACGCTTATTACAAGAAAAATAAGGAATTGAAATTGGCTATTGATCAGATTACCAACGGTTACTTTTCACATTTGGATAAAAGTACCTTCAAGGACCTGGTCAATAATTTGTTACAGCACGACCCATTCTTGGTTCTGGCTGACTATGAATCTTATATTGCTTGTCAGGATAAAGTTTCGGAAGCTTTCAAAGACAAGAGCTCTTGGGCAAGAATGTCAATATTAAATACTGCCAGAATGGGCAAATTTTCCAGTGATAGAAGTATCAGGGAATATTGTGATGAAATATGGAAAGTAAAATCTGTACCCGTTAAATTGAACGGAAATTAAACCTCGTTTAAATTATTGATAAAGCCGGAATTTCCATGGAAATTCCGGCTTTTTACTTGCTTTCCCCAAGCTGGAATTGCCCTCATAATAAGGCTTATATATGTATTTTTTGATGAAAGAAGTAATTAGGTTTATAAATGACTAAATGTTTAATATTTTCTATAAATTACCCCTATTGCCATTAATTTCCGAAAATTCATATTTTAAATGACTAGTTGATTGATTTTTTTTATTCTTTCTAAAAAACAGAATTTTAATGCGAAATCTAAAAAAGTTATTATTAATTACAAAAAACACTACAGAAGATACTTTGGTTAAATTTTGAATTTTTAGATTAAAATTATTTTATTTTCAAATTTTCTTTAATAAAAGAAATATTATTATTTTTACTTTAGATTTTTCGATCAGAAATGCACGAATAGTTTCCACTTATTACAATGATGGGTTTATTGATCTTTTTCATGATGAAAGCGTTTTTTTCAAATCAGTCTCTCAAAAGCATAATTCTTTTGATAAGGTCGGGTTTTGCGTTCACACAGTTTTTAAAAAGTTTGGACATGATTTTTTCCAGAAATGCTTCAGCTTTTTTCTCATCTTTAATTCATAATTTTTTCCCAGTTCAATTTTCAATACTTAGAGTAACCTGTATTCTTTTGGCATCAGGTATTTTTTCTATTAATTTTTTAAATGCTCAAACCCAACCGCCCAGTATTACCAGCGGAGTTACTTTTCAATGGGATGCTCCACAACCAACTCCTTCATCTCCTGCCAATCTGGTTTCAGTAACTGTTGATGACAAGGTTTATGACAGGTTTTCATTTCCAAGCAGGTATGAATTAACCCGTCTCGGTCCCAGTGGACATAATCAAAACAGAATTGTTGAAAATGGGGTTTTCCTTGAAACAAATAGTAGCAGTCCTACATGGAATGCAAGTGCATTGGCAGCTTTTAGCAGTCCAAATCTAAATTTTAAATTTGATTCTGACGGAAACGGAAGAAATATTTGTTCAGATTTTGATGCTGCTTCCACGACTGATGCACAAATTCAATCGCTCTTTTACGATAATTTACAGGTAGTCAATCAGGATGGCATTGTTGGTATATCTACAAGAAATGCCAACAGTTGTGTTTATATTGAAATTGTAGGTTCCCAATCATTAGGTGGACCTGAAACTGTTTTGGGCAGTTTTTTTGCCAGACCAGGGCCTTCAATTGTGGGGCCTGTATTTGGACAGCCTGCTGTAGGAGCGGATTATTGGCGTTCGGGTAGGGTGAACTCCAATAATGGAAATATCGGGATAGCATTATTTAGATTAGATCAGGTAGCACCTTTGGGTGCTTACATTACCGAAATTAGGTATGTAGGTGCAAATGTAAATCATGCAGATGGCAAAGTTTTCTTATTAAGAACATCTTCTGTGGATTTAAGTGTTACCAAAACAGTGAACAATTCAGTACCGGATTTCGGTGAGTCCATCACCTTCACAGTTTCGGCCATCAATAATGGGCCTTTAAATGCTACCAATGTCCAGGTCAGAGACCTTTTGCCTTCAGGGTTCACCTTTGCCAGTTTAAATGTTTCCAAAGGTAGTTACAATATTGGAACTGGAATTTGGGCAATAGGTAACCTTTCCTATGGAGAGATTGCTACCTTACAGATCGGAGCCACAGTCAATACTTCAGGAAATTATACAAATACAGCTGAAATTACGCCCATTACAGGCGATCCCAATCCAGACAATAACATATCCAGCATTACTGCAGCACCAGTCAATGCCATTGTAGCCAACGATTTACTGATTAATGCTACGGCGAATACATCTGCAGCGGGTAATGTATTGGAAAATGACCGAATCAACAATCTTCCCATCACCATTGATGATGTGAATATTACTTCTGTAGATCCCTCTAATCCTTTGGTTTCAATTGATCCTGATACAGGAGAGGTCTTTGTTGGAGGAGTACCTAGCGGAACTTATACGATAAGTTATACCATTTGTGAGCTCGGGACCGATCCGGAAGATAGTAACTGCTCTACAGCAACCGTTACAGTTCAAGTTGAGAACCTGATAGTAGCGAATGACGATCTGGTTGTCAGTGCCCCTAATAATACCAATGCAGGTAATGTATTGGGGGACAATGGCAATGGTGCAGACTTGTTGAACGGTGATGCCATTGATATTGATTTGGTAAATATTACATCTGTAGTGCCTTCCAATCCTTTGGTTACCATAGATGTGGATTCAGGTATTATAACAGTTGGGGATGTTCCAGTAGGTATCTATCAAATTGAATACAGCATATGTGAATCCGGAACGGTCCCAGAAGGGATCAATTGTTCCACCGCTACCGTGACTGTCCAAGTACAAAATCTGCTTGTTGCCAATGACGATGTTGTAAACACTACGGCCAATAATCCAAATTCAGGCAATATATTTGAAGATAATGGGAACGGGGCTGATACTTTTAACGGTATACCGATTACCTCAGATCAGGTAAATATTACTGTAATTGACACATCAGATCCTTTGGTCACCATCGATACGGAAACAGGGAATATTTTAGTGGGTGAGGTATCCAGCGGTACGTATATCATTGAATACAGCATATGTGAGGCCGGTACAGACCCTCCGGGTTCTAATTGTTCAACAGCCATAGTGAACGTGCAGGTATTGAACCCAATAGTTGCCAATGACGATATGCTCATTAGTACTGCTGACAACCCTAATGCAGGCAATGTGCTTGAAGACAATGGCAATGGAACAGATTTATTGAATGGGGAAGCTGTAAGTATAGATAAAGTCAACATAGCTGTTATCAATACATCTGACCCTTCTGTTACTTTAGACACTGAAACAGGCAATGTTATTGTTGGTGAGGTAGCCAGTGGCACATACATCATTGAATACAGTATTTGTGAGGCAGGAACAGATCCCTTAGGAGCCAATTGCTCCACTGCCACCGTGACCGTTCAAGTCCAAAACCTGATAGTTGCCAATGACGACATCATCATCAGTGAAGGGGCTAACCCTAATGCAGGCAATGTGCTGGAAGACAATGGCAATGGGCCGGACATGTTGTTTGGTGAAGCTGTAAGCATAGGGGAAGTGGACATTGCCGTAATCAGTGCATCAGATCCTATGGTCACAGTAGATACTGAAACAGGCAACATTGTAGTGGGTGAAGTGCCCAGCGGTTCTTACACCATTGTATATAGCATTTGCGAAGCAGGTACGGATCCGGCCGATGCCAATTGTTCTACTGCTACTGTTACTGTGCAAGTTCAAAATCCTATTGTAGCCAATGAGGACATCGTAAATAGCGCTGCCGGGAATCCTAACGCGGGAAATATACTAGAAGACAATGGCAGTGGCAGGGACTTGTTCAAAGGTGAAGCTGTAGGTATTGATCAGGTAAATATTTCGATTGTCAATACTTCCGTTCCTTCGGTCACTATCGATAATGATACAGGTAATATTGTAGTGGGTGAGGTGCCCAGTGGCACATACACCATAACATACAGCATTTGTGAGGCTGGAACGAACCCATCCAATACCAATTGTTCCACAGCCACTGTGACCGTGCAGGTCCAAAACCTCATAGTTGCAAATGATGGCACAGTAATCAGTTCCGCCAATAATTCGAACGCTGGAAATATATTTGAAGATAACGGTAACGGAGCCGATACTTTCAATGGTGCCCCGCTGACTCCAGATCAGGTAAATATTACATCTTTAAATATATCAGATCCATTGATCACTATCGATCCAGTAACAGGAAATATTGCTGTGGGAGACCTTGCCAGTGGAACTTATACCATAGCATACAGCATTTGTGAGATGGGCTCTGACCCTGAAAACTGTGATTCTGCCTTAGTTACTTTAATTGTTGATACAGATTTGGAAACCATCGTTGCTAATAACGACAATATAAGCGGTGTCCAAGGAGCAAATGGGGCAAACAATGTGATTAATGTGCTGGATAACGACAGGATCAACGGTGGCACTGTAAACATTGACCAGGTAGTGCTTATTGTTGAAGGGATCGAGGTAACGGAACCGGTACCATTTTTAAATGAATCTAATAATTCTGTTCCCAATATTGTTTTGAATCCAGATGGAAGTGTGGATGTAGCAGCTAACACAGCAGATGGTACTTATACAATTATATATTCCATTTGTTCTTCTTCCAATCCGGAGAATTGTGATTCAGCTATCGTTACGGTTATTGTCAATGGAGCCGTCATTGTGGCCAATGACGATAATTATGGACCATTTGATGGGACAGAGGAATTGACCTTTGGAAACGTATTTGAAAATGATTTCATTAATGGTTCCCCTGTAAATCCTACAGATGTGTTCCTGATCCTGCAAAGTGGTAATGAGGAATTGACATTGAATGAGGATGGCTCAATTACATTGGCGGCAAATACCCCGGCGGGGGAATACATGCTGATTTACAGTATTTGTTCATTAACAGATTTAAATAACTGTGATTTTGCTTTTGTAACGGTAACTGTACATGGAGAAATGGATATCGCCATTGAGAAGACATCTAATGATATAGAAATCTGGGGAAATGATGCATTTGATTATTTTATCAATGTGACCAATACTGGTACTGAAAACCTATCTGATGTTTTGATAGAAGATCTTCTCCCGGAAGGAATTAGCTTCCAAAGCCAGGAGGTGAACAGTTCAGTAGAAGGTCTCCAGGTCAATTTTGATCAAGAGGACAATAGATTAAGGTGGACAGTCCCCTTGCTTCCTACAGATGCTTTCATTGCTATCAGATTGACTGTTGTGGCTGCAAGTGTGACAGAAACAAGTCCCCAATCTATAACCAATAATGCAACAGTAGTCTCGGGGCAGTTGTCCGATAGTGCAACCGACACGAATTCTATCAACCCTTTCTTCATTCCAAATGTTATTACACCAAATGGGAATGGCTTAAATGACACCTTTGAAATTGTTGGGATAAATAAGTTTGTAAAAAATGATATTATCATTTTCAACAGGTATGGAGATCATGTCTTTGAAGCTGAGAATTATGTCAATGACTGGGATGCAACTGGTCAGGTGGCAGGCACTTACTTTTACATCTTTAGGGGTGAGGATAGGCAAGGAATAAACCAAGAGTTCAAAGGTTGGATACAGGTTATCAAAAAATGATGAATCAACTTATGAAAAAGTTTTTTTTTAGTTCAATATTGATCTTTTTATGGCTGGCAATGATTCCTCTTAAATCTTGGTCTCAGCAGCTTCCTCAGTTTAGCCAGTACATTTTCAATGGTCTGACAATCAATCCGGCATATGCAGGATACAAAGGACAGGGCTATATTCAGAGTACTTTTCGAAATCAATGGATAAACTTGCCCGGTTCGCCTCAGACCCTGTCATTAACAGCAGATCTAAGTGCGAATAACGGTTTGATGGGGTTTGGTGTCTCCCTTTTACATGATCAGATAGGTCCGACTAAAACAACCTCGGGACTCATATCTTATGCCCACCGCATACAGACTGGTGATAATAGTTTTCTAAGCCTTGGAGTAGGAGGAGGAGTCAGTCAGTATTTAGTAGATGCCAGCATGCTGATTGCCAAAGACCCCTTAGATCCTGACTTGCCCTTTGACTCTCAGGTGATGTTTACGCCCAATTTAAATACAGGATTATTTTTTCACTCTACTCGTTTTTATGCGGGCATAAGTGCGTTTAATCTGGTAGGAAGAAAGACTTTGGAGCGGGAAGATATTGCACTTTCTTTCCATGATATCCACTACTTTGTTACGGCTGGCTTAATGTTGACACTAAGTGATTACGTTGAGTTCAAGCCTAGCTTTTTGATCAAGGAAGTACAAGATGCTCCAACCAGCTACGATATTAATGGCATGTTTCTTTTTGTCGATCGGTTGTGGCTTGGAGCCAGTTACCGTTCCAATATGCGTCTTGGCAACGATAGTGCAGAGGGAAACTTTATGCTTAACAACAGAACTGCAGTGGCTTTTATAGTGGAGGTATTTCTTACAGATGAGCTCAGGTTTGGCTATGCGTATGATAAAAATTTAAATGCTTTGGAAAATTACAGAAATAATTCACATGAGTTTTCATTGGGATATTATATCACCAGGAAAGGTGCTAAGGTCAAAAACCCAAGGTGGTTCTGATCCAATTATATGCTCAAACCACCTTACTCGGATTTTTCAAAAGTCTCAGGAAGCTTAAGGTTTGACATTGACCCTATTTCCAAATTTGGAGTTTTTTTCAGTTTTCTTTTCAGAACTGATTTTTTCAGTCTTTTCCTCTGTAGTTTTTCTAAGATGCGGACTATTACTTTTAATAGGTTGCCTTTTTTTCCTATTTCCAGGGTTATTTCTTTTTTGATGAGGGCTTGTTTTGGAAGAAGTGTTTTTGCTATAAGAAGGGCCCTCCTCAAAACCTTCAGGTAAAGGTATTTTTGAAATTTCAAGACCAATCAAGTCCTCGATTCTCCTGAATTTATTTCTGTCTTTATCATTGATGAAGGTAATGGCTTCTCCTTTGCTGTCTGCCCTGGCTGTCCTTCCAACTCTGTGGACATAATCCTCAGGATCGTTGGGTGTATCAAAATTGATCACCAATTCAATGCCTACCACATCAATTCCCCTGGAAATGATATCTGTGCCTATGAGAATTTTCAAGGTTCTGTTTTTGAAACGGGACATAATATTTTCCCTTTCTGTCTGATCCAGGTCCGAATGAAAAGATTCCACCTCAAAGGAATTTCTGAGAACCTTAAAAAGACTTTTAACTTTTTCTTTGGTGGAGGCAAATATGATCACCGCTTCATAGGCCTTTTGAGAAAGGATATGCCTGACAAGTGCTTCTTTTTGATGATCAAAGACCAAATAAGCAGATTGGGTGACTCCTTCTGCCGTTTTGCCAATTGCCAAACTGATTTCTTCCGGATTTTGTAAGAGCATTTTTGAAAATTGCCTGATTTTAGGAGGCATTGTTGCAGAAAACAGGATGGTTTGTCGCTTTTTTGGAAGGTAATTGACAATTTTAATTATGTCATCAGAAAAACCCATGTCCAACATTCTGTCGGCTTCGTCCAAAATCAGGTGTTGGATTTTATCAAAATTTATTTTGCCGCTGGAAAGCAGTGCAATTAGTCTTCCCGGTGTGGCAACAATAATTTCTGTACCTGTTTCCAATGCCTTTTTTTGTTGCTCCCATACTATTCCATCTCCACCACCATAAATTGGAATAGAGCTGATTCCCAAAAAATAGGCAAAACCCTGAATTTGTTGATCTATCTGTAGAGCAAGTTCTCTTGTAGGTGCCAAAATAAGTGTATTGAGTCCGGATGATTCTAATTTGGCAATCTTATTCAATATAGGCAAAACGAAAGCAGCCGTTTTTCCTGTACCTGTCTGTGCACAGGCAATGATATCCTTTCCTTCCATGATGATAGGAATAGCGGCTTCCTGAACCGGTGTGGGTTTTTCAAAACCCATGGCATCTAGACCTTCATCCAGCTCTTGTGTAAAATTAAAGTGTTTAAAATTCAATGTTTCCATAATTAAATATAAAGCATAGCCCATGCTATGAGAACAAATTGTAAAGGCAATCTAAAAAGCAACAACCACTTTGGTAATCCTTTGACTCCTTTTTGATACATGTAAATGTTTGCTGGAAATACAGCGATCAAAAGCAGGATAATTCCTATAGCCGCAATTGACCTTGTCTCTTGAAACAATAACCCTATTCCAAAAATAACTTCAAAAGTACCAGCAAGCAAGTTTAATGTTTTCGGTTTGGGAAAAAAAGGGGGAATAACTCTGATATACATGCGGGGTTTGATAAAATGCATAATTCCCGCAAATACATAAAGCAGGCTCATTAAATATAGAAAAAATAGCTGCATCTTGTTTTTGAAGGGATATAAAATCAATTATATTACAACAAAGGAAATCAGTAAGTTCACTTTATTGTTTCCAAACATAAGAATAAAATCCTGGTATTTATTATATGACCTATTCCCGTTTAAAAATAATTTACTTCTTTTTGGCGCTTAGTTTTTCATTTACACATAGTGCCCATAGCCAAGAACAGGCGCAATTCAATATTACAGGTGTTTTAAAGGATGGACTCTCTGGTCAATTAATAGCGGGTGCAATTGTTACTTTGAGGGAAACAGCTTTTTCTGCCGTAACCGGAGAAGATGGGAGCTTCAGCATTAACAATGTGTACAATGACAGGTTTGTACTTAATATCAATCTTTCTGGATACCAATCTTATCAGGTCCAGTTCAATGTCAAAGATGATTTGGATCTGGGCACGGTTAAACTTTTTCCAATGGGCTATGAAAACCCGGAAGATATGGCGCTCCAAAGGACTATCCGGGCTACAAATATTGCTGAACTCTTTTCCAAAAGACCCAATTTTATTGGAGGCAACCAGGTATTCGGAATTCCCCCAGAACCCAAAAGATTAATCGGGAACTATTATTTGGATCCTAAATGGAATAAGGCATCCATCCTGCTTTACAGAGAGAATGAAATCATGGAAGGTTATTTTGTACGGTACAATATTGCATCCAATAATTTTGAACTCCGAGGAGAAGACTCGGAACAAGTGACTGTTTTACCCGGACTAAGGGTACAAAACATTGTATGGGTGGACAGTGAATTCAATGTCCCAAGGTATTTTGTCAATGGCATGGATTTTAAGGACGAAGGGGTACCCATTTCAGGATTTTTTGAAGTTTTGGTAGATGGAAAAATCCCCTTGGTCAGAAGAACCTTGGCGCTTATCAAAGCCTCCAATTACAATACAGCCTTAATGGTAGGGGAGCGAAATGATCAGATAGTCAAAAGAAATACTTATTACTACTTATTGGAAGGGGAGGTAATTGCCATTCCTAAACAAAAGAAGAAGTTTTATAAAATTTTTGGAGAAAATGCGGAAGAAATTGAGAGTTTCGTAAAAGAAAATGCTGTAAATATCAAACAGCCATCCGGCTATTTTACCATTTTCACGCACTATAACAGCAATTATGAGGGTTTTGAAGCGCTCGTTCCAAAATTGGTAGACAATTGATATATGAAAAAATTACTTTCTTTGATTATCGCATGCTTTTTCCTTCAAGTGGCTTATCCGCAGACCACACAAAAACCACCGCTTCACGGTAAGCATTGGATGGCCATAACGGGAAAACCCTTAGGCGCCACAGCTGGGGCTATGATTTTTTCTCAGGGAGGAAATGCAGTAGATGCTTCTTGTGCTATGTTAGCGGCTGTTTGCACCATGTGGGATGTTTTGAGTTGGGGTGGTGAGACCCAGGCCTTGATCTATCATCCCAAAACCCAGGAAGTAATAGCCATTAATGCCATGGGGATAGCGCCAACAGGAGCAACGGTCGATTTTTTCAAAGAGAAAGACATGCAATATCCTCCTGAATTTGGGCCACTTGCTGCCACTACTCCAGGAACTCCGGGGGGCTTGATGACCATGTTGGCAGAATATGGAACCATGAGCCTTGAACAGGTGCTTTCGCCCGCTATGGAAATGGCAAAAGGCTATCCAATTGAAGCGCAGACTGCCAATATGATTGAAAATAGAAAGGAATTGATCAAGGAATGGCCTTACTCGAAAAAAATATTTCTCCCTCATTTGGGACAAGAAAGAGAAGCCCCCTATCCAGGTGAGATATTCGTTCAGGAAGATTTGTACCAGACTTTAAAAAAACTGGTTGATGCCGAAAAAGAAGCCCTGGCGGAAGGAAAATCAAGAAAAGAAGCTATTTATGCTGCTTATGACCGGTTTTATAAAGGTGATATTGCTGAAGAAATAGTAAGGGGAACACGAGAGCAAGGTGGATTATTTACCATGGAGGATCTGGCCAAATGGAAAGTAAAAATAGAAGAACCACTCAGTACAAACTATAAAGGAATTGAAGTTTATAAACTTCAGGAATGGACTCAAGGCCCAGTATTATTGCAGAGTCTGAATATACTGGAGAATTTTGACCTTAAGTCAATGGGGTATAATTCTGCCAATTACATCAATACCCTTTATCAGGCCATGAGTTTGGCCTTTGCAGACAGGGATTTTTATTATGGTGATCCGGATTTTAGTCCTAAAAGCCCAATGAAAGGACTTTTATCCAAGGAATATGCCAAAGAAAGGGCCAAGTTAATCTTGGATAAGAACGATCCCAATATTATACCTGGGGATCCTTATCCTTTTCAAAACGAGCAGAACCCATTCCTGCACCTTTTGGAGAAAAGAAAGGATGCATTGGCTTATTACCAACCAAACCTCCCGATTCTTGGAACTGATGATCCCTTTCTTCAAAGTTTTCTTTCAGGAACAACTTCTATACAGGCCGCAGATAAGGAAGGCTGGGTGGTTTCAATTACTCCTTCTGGAGGTTGGATTCCA
>NZ_SLAP01000206.1 GCF_007126775.1 Cecembia sp.
GCTCCCGAAATTGCTGCATTTTGTCATACCATTTATGTGATTATGAAGCAATCCCCTCGCGCTTTTGTGGAAAAAGTGGATTTTATCACCTCTTTTGGCCATGGAGATGGTCCCGGTCAGCGAAAAGCCATGGGACTTAACACGAGTGGCCCATCCAAAATCATTACCGACTTGTGCATTATGGAGACAGAAGAGGCGACGGGTGAATTTATTGTCACATCCATACACCCAGGAGTAGCTAGGGAAACTATCCAAGAAAATACCGGGTGGAAGATTCGATTCGCAGAAGAAGTTGCCATTACTGATGTTCCGGAGTTGGAAGAGTTGGAGGCATTGAGATTATTGAATGAAAAAACTAAAATGGCCCATCAAGGCTAATACACCATGCAGGAAGTTTTTATTTGCGCGTTTAAGCGAAGTCCCATTGGACGCTATGGAGGGAGTTTGTCAGGGGTAAGACCGGATGATTTAGCAGCTGCAGTTATCAAAGGCACGCTAGCTACCCTTCCTCATGTGGATACAGAAGCAATTGACGATGTGATTTTTGGTTGTGCCAATCAGGCGGGTGAAGATAATCGCAGTGTGGCCCGCATGGCCTCCTTGCTGGCCGGATTACCGACATCCATACCAGGCGGCACGGTCAATAGGCTCTGTGGTTCTGGAATGGATGCTATCCTTACAGCCTCACGCATGATTAAGTCTGGAGATGCCGATTTAATTTTGGCAGGAGGAGTCGAAAGCATGTCACGGGCACCATTTATCATTCCTAAGGCAGATGCGGCTTTTTCCAGAAACATGAGTATTGAGGATAGTACCTTGGGTTATCGCTTTATCAACCCTGTGTTGGATTCCTTGTATGGTTCGGATAGCATGCCGGAGACGGCGGAAAATGTGGCCGAAATGTATCATATCAAGCGGGAAGACCAAGACCGCTTTGCGTTTGCTTCTCAGGAAAAATGTGCCGCTGCCCAGCAATCGGGAAGGTTTGCACAGGAGATTCTCCCCATGGAAGTGAAGGTGGGGAAAAATAAGGTGCTATTTGACCAAGACGAGCATCCACGAGCAGGAACAAGTTTGGAAAAGTTGGGTTCGCTACCTGTACTTTTTAGAAAAAATGGAACGGTAACCGCTGGCAATGCCTCTGGAATCAATGATGGTGCTGCCTGTCTGGTGTTGGCATCTGAAAAAGCTATTAAAAAACATCAATTAGAGCCCATTGCCCGGGTGATGACAGGTGCCGTAGCGGGTGTTCCTCCAAGAATTATGGGTATAGGACCTGTACCTGCTACACAAAAACTGTGGGACAGAACAGGGCTTTCAGATAAAGATGTTGATTTGTACGAATTCAATGAGGCTTTTGCTGCACAGGCTTTGGCATGTTTGCAGGAATTAGGGATTGCTTTTGATGACCCTCGGGTAAATGTGAACGGCGGAGCGATCGCTTTAGGTCATCCATTGGGCATGTCGGGAGCTCGGATTACAGGCACATTGGCGCTTGAAATGCAGGCTAGAAAAGCCAAAAGAGGCTTGGCCACTATGTGTATAGGAGTGGGGCAGGGTATCAGTATTGCATTGGAATTGGTTTGACTTATTGGGGAGCCGAATGTGAATATCTCTGTGGCAGGATGATTTACAGGTCCCATGGACTATAGCTCCCTTCTTTTTTCTTAACTTGAAGGCATGATTGACAGAAAGATTTTCAGCACTTATTGGGGGTACCCTCAGGTGAACTCACATGTTAGCGATGTAAGTTTCATTCGTGCGATTTTGACATACGAATCATGTCTAGCTTCCTGTCAATCCAGTTTAGGTATTATTCCAAAGGAGGCTGCTCAAGCCATCCATGAGGCTGTCAATCGAGTAAGGGTAGATGATGGCTTGATTCAACAAGTGGATAGTTCCACTGCGGAAAACGGTATTCCCACCATCGCAGTAGTTGAGGCTATAAAAGAGCAGCTGGCCCAAAGCTATCATCCATTTTTACATGTTGGGGTTACTTCTCAAGATTTGATTGATACGGCGCACATGCTTGCACTTCAGCAACTGACCAAAGACTTTCAGCAGGTATTTTCTGGAAATTTTCAATCCTTGGTAAAGTCTTGGTTGGAGCATAGTGATTGGATATGTATAGCACGAACCCGACAGCAACAGGCACTGCCAGTGACTTTTGGATACAAACTCTACCATTGGTTTGCGCCATTAGTGGATAGTTTGAAGATACTCGAACAACTCCGGTTTCCGGTTTCTCTGGGCGGTCCTGTAGGGGATATGCGGGCATTTGGTGAGCAGGGGAAGGTGCTTACGGAAAAGTTGGCTGAGGCCTTGGGCATGGATGATTTTGGAGCTGTTTGGCATCAAAACAGGCAGCCGGTTTCGGCCGTCATCAATGCCTATGAACTTGTCTTGATGCAATTGAGGAAAATCCTTCAGGATTGGATTTTCTTAGCCAACTCAGAGATTGGGGAGATTCGTTTGTTGTCCAAAGGCAAGAGTTCGGCCATGGCCCATAAAAACAATCCCGTGCAGCTCGAACAGGCAATGGTATTGGTCAGTATTGCCTTAGATAGCATTCAAAATTATAAAAACCATGCAGTCTTTAGTTCCGAGCGGGATGGGGTGAGTTGGACATTGGAATGGTACTATTTGTCGGCTTTGGATAGTCAGCTTCAATTGGCGGCGCATGGATTTTTAAAAACGATGCATTTGATGGATTGGCAAAAAGAAGCTATGGAAAAGCATGCCGAAAAATTTGGTGGACAATTTCAAGATACAGCCATCATGAGTTTGCTTGTCGATGAGTTGGAGCAGAGGTTGGGCCATTGAATTTTTTTTAAGAAACAGCCCCTTCATTTCCATAAACCTGAATCAAAGCCTCTGTATCCGCAATACTCCTGTCCAAGACCCTTGGCAAAATAAATATGCTGATGAAAATAAAGGCTATCGCTGTCAAAATTGTTCCAATAAATAGATCTTACCTCACCACCATCTCCACTCTTCTGTTTTTGCTTTTCCCTTCTTCTGAGGTATTCGTTGAAATTGGTGATAGGGAAGACACTCCATGACCTTTTAACCTAGCAGCAGCAATTTGATAATTCTCAATTAAATAGTTAACCACTGCTTCTGCTCTTTTTTCTGATAATTTTTGATTGTGCTCAAAAGAACCGGTATTGTCTGTATGACCTACAACAAAGACATTTACTTGTGGGTTAGTTTGGAGGTATTTAGCCATTTGCTCCAAAGTTTCCTTGGATTCTGGCTTGATTTCTGATTTATCAGTATCGAAATAAATTCCATAGAAAGTAGCCTTGCCATTGGCTTTCATTTCTTTGGCAATGTCTTCTGCGGAAAGAACAATGTATTGGTTCATCGCTTCTTCTCTGACAACGCTAACCGAGAAAGTTCCACTTTGGTCGCTTTGGACCTGTATCCACCAAGTATCACCCCCTGATTTTAGGGCAAGCAAGATCACGGATTTTGATTCATGGATTACTGACCCTCCCTTGGATGCTACTGCTTGGATGTAATTTTGAAAAATCATCGCGTTAGATGGTCTTTTTTCCCAATCTCCATCGAAGCTGTAATAGGTTTTTAGGAAATATCCAGCTTTTTCATTTTGTACCCAAGTTCCATCTTTATCTGTGTAGTCAACTTGAATTTTGTCGTATTCTTTTTCCTCGCAACCGGATATGCTATGTTGGGGTAGCATGTTAAAAAGAGGATGGGGGTCGCAAGGAGATTGGGCAAAAGATGGAATTGAAAGCCAAACCGAAAGAAGTATGGCGTAAAGTAATTTATTCAACATATTGACAGGTTTCCTATTAAAGAATTGAGGGTTAAATATATAAAAATAAGTTGAAAAATTATTGTTTTATGATTACTGGAGATTTATATCACTTGAGTGATTTTAATTCCTTAAGTTTAAGAGTAGATAGGTTTAAACCCGCAATGTTTTTGTCGTTCGCCCCGACGGGACTAAAGAGGGCCTTTGTGCCAGATCCCAGGGTTAAAACCCTTTGTTATCATGTCGATCGTCCCTCTGGGACTGATGGGGGCTCCTTGTTTGCTTTGACAATGGGTTGAAATTAATGGTAAATAGATCATGAGTTCCACTGGAACTTTTTAGGCAGGGATGTTTTGGGAAGATGA
>NZ_SLAP01000171.1 GCF_007126775.1 Cecembia sp.
GGGTGGATGGAATAGGTATGCAAGGGCACTACATGTTGGATTCCCCACCAGTGGAGATGATTGAGGCTTCCATCATTGCAATTTCAAATGCAGGCTTCAAAGTGATGGTGACTGAACTCGATGTGGATGTACTTCCCAGACCTCGGGCAAGTGAGGGAGCGGACCTGAATAAAAACTATGCTTTGGATGAAAAATTCAACCCTTACACCACTGGTTTGCCAGAAAGTATAGCCGATAAATTTTCGAAACGCTACACGGATATTTTTTCGGTCTTCCATAAACACCAGGACAAAATCAGTCGCATAACCTTCTGGGGACTGCATGATGGTGCTTCCTGGCTGAACAATTGGCCTGTACGTGGACGGACCAATTATCCTTTGCTTTTTGACAGGAATTTTAAGGGAAAAGAGGAGGTTATCCAATCGATTTCCAACGCTACATTTTAGTGCTTTTCCAATTCGCCCCTACTTCAGCATTGACTTGGTTGGTCATTGGAGTTCAATCATGTAAAAAACATTAGCAGCATAGAATTTGACAATTTAAAACGTCACACTTGGAAAACTAAAAATCTTAAATTGATTTTTAGTTTTCTTGATAATTGAAATAGAAAATTGTTCTCCCATTACATAATTAATCGTACTTCTCTTGTTATCAAAATCCAACTCCTCGGTATCAATAGTTCTCAAATGATGAAAAATGGAAGCTTCAAAGTTTTTAGGAATAAACTCTTCCATTTTCCCATTTTCCATTTTCACATAACGTAATGCATAGAATACCTCCGCTTGGTCAGAATTGGGATATTGTGCACTGATCGTCTGAATAGTTTTTGGGGTCTCAAAATATTTCTGATGATAAAAATCATGAGTCATCAACTTGATGGAATATTCAGGTTTCTTTAGGAATTTCTTAGGTGAAGTTTCCCTTACTTCAAAAAAGGCAAAGTCTGTGCGCACATATTGATTTAACTCTTCAAAAGGTCGCTCCTCTTCATCAATAAATAATTCTACTTTTTTGGTTTCCTTCCACAATTTAAAAGTCTCCGCTTTGATTTCTTTTTTATCAGGAGGAGAAGTATATGAAATTGTTGTCACCACGTTTGGATATTCTTTTTGCAATAACAGCAATTCCTGAAAGGTAACATCATCAAAAAATGGAAAATGAGAAGTTTGATTTCTTTCTTCTTCGTTCAGATTAAAATAAACTTTGCGCAAAGCCTCCAAATTCAATTTCTGAAGTTCCAATACAAATGACTTTCCCTCAGAAAAGCCTTCGGAAATTAATTTTTCAAATTTTTCTACTCCGTCAGAGTCCTCAGAAATGAAAAGCCGCTGTTCGTTGCTTACCTTACTTGAAGTTAAGGTGAAAAATAAAAATAAAGTAAGGATGGTACTCCCTAACTTCACACAAGTTAGCTTCACAGGATTAGATTCCTTCCCCATCATCATTAATCTTCTTTTTGTAACATGAAAATTAAATGCGCTACTTATAGAGCTATAGCCAAATAAGGAAGAGACTTTATTCACCAAAAGATACTGGTAAGAAGCACGGTTTTCAAATTTCTTTATGACATGCTCATCAGCCAAAAACTCATGGTTGAGTTGAATCGCTTTTTTATATAAAATCATCAAAGGATTAAACCAAAAAATACATTTCAAAACCTCTACCAACAAGATGTCCCAACTGTGTCCCTGACGGATATGGGCCGACTCATGCTCCCAAATTTCAGGTTCTATGGCTGATGCTTTGTATTGAGATATTGAAACAAAGAGATACTTAAAAAATGTAAAAGGCAGTACATCATCTTCCAGCAAAACCAGTCTATAGGTTCCTTTATCTTTTTGCGGATTGTTTTTGAGCAATTTTCGCAGGCCATTCAACTGAATTAAAAACCTGAAAGAAAAAAGCAATAAACCCAAAAAGTAAATGGCTCCAAAAGCCTTCGGAAAGGAAAAACTGTTAAGATTTACCTCTTTTTGTGAAACTTCAACTATCGGAGAGGATTTTTCAGACAAATCCATTGCTTCTGAATTAGCAATAAACTCGCCAACCTCAACGGATTGCTTCAACTCCCATTGATTCCAAATCTGGGTAGTCTTATTTTGAAAAGATGGAATGACCTGCGGCAATTGAATAAAGGGCAAAGCAAAAGAAATTACCAAAGCTGCCAATAGGTAAACCCTGTTGAATTTGAATATGCTTTCCCTGGAAAGCCAAAAGTGATACATCCCATATAATAGGCCCAAAGCGAGTGTCGATTTGATAAGAAATACGGTCATGGCTTTTTGGATTTGATTTGATCTTCAATAATGGATTTTAGCGACTCCAGTTGCTCCTTACTCAAATTGGTTTCCTGGGTAAAAAAGGAAGCGAACTGTGAAGGGGAATCATTAAAAAAGTTTTTGATCAAGTGATTCACCTTACCTGAAAAATACTCAGATTTGGAAACCAATGGAATGTACTCCCTGGAGTTCCCGAAAGTTTTAAAGCTCAAAGCACCCTTATCCGCCAATCGCTTCAATAAAGTAGCTACGGTAGTCGGGGCAGGTTTTGGTTCAGGATAAGCCTCCAGTATATCCTTCATAAAGGCGCTTTCCCTTTCCCAAATAAAATTCATAAGCTGTTCTTCTGTTGCGGAAAGATTCATGTTCTACTACTATAGATGTTAGTCTACAAATGTAGAATAAAAAAATATATTTAACCAAATTTTTAAGTGAAAATATCATTTCTACAAAAACCCTGTCAAAAGTCAGGCTTTAAGGGTTATTTCTTTTCTATTTTCGTTGACCCAAATAAAACAGTATGCATTTAACAGATCAACAAATAGCCAGGGCTTCAAAAATGCGCCCTATTGCCCAAATAGCATCAAAACTTGGTGTACCCGAAGAAGACCTCAGACCATATGGAAAATATGTGGCAAAGCTTCCTTTAAAATTAATCAATGAAGAAAGAATCAAAGGAAAGAAACTCATATTGGTAACTGGCATCACGCCGACAAAAGCAGGGGAAGGAAAAACTACTGCAAGTATTGGACTCGCTGAAGGATTGAATAAAATTGGCGTTAAGACGGTTGTCGTGATCAGGGAACCATCCCTCGGGCCTGTTTTTGGTATGAAAGGTGGTGCAGCCGGAGGAGGTTTTGCCCAGGTCTTACCTATGGAATCAATCAACCTTCACTTTACAGGAGACTTTGCTGCGGTGGAAAAAGCACACAACTTATTGGCGGCCCTGTTGGACAACCATATCCATAGCCAAAAAAATACTTTGGGTTTAGATCCAAGGAAAATTGTTTGGAAACGAGTAATGGATATGAATGAACGGGCATTGAGAGATTTGGTAATAGGATTGGGAGGCCCTGCTCAGGGAGTTCCCCGTGAATCCGGTTTTGACATTACTGCTGCATCAGAGGTGATGGCAGCCCTTTGTCTTTCCAAGGACCTGATGGACCTAAAAGAAAAGCTGGGCAATATTATCGTCGGCTTCACTTATCAGGATGAACCGGTACATGCCCATCAATTAAAGGCGCAAGGTGCCATGGCGGCATTGCTCAAACACACCATCATGCCCAATTTGGTACAGACCATCGAAGGCAATCCCGCCATTATACACGGTGGACCATTTGCCAATATCGCCCAAGGTTCCAATTCCATCATTGCCACCAAAATGGGGCTTTCTCTGGCCGATTATGTAGTCACTGAGGCAGGGTTTGCCTCAGACCTAGGTGGAGAAAAATTTTTAAACCTTAAATGTCAATATGGTAGCTTAAAGCCTGACGTTACAGTAGTAGTAGCTACCATACGGGCATTGAAAAGCCATGCCGGAATTCCTTTTGATGAACTGAAAAACCCAGATCCAGAAGCAGTAAAAAACGGTTTGCCTAATCTGGAAAAACATATAGAAAACATGAAGCACTTCATGCTGGTACCAGTAGTGGCCATCAACCGGTTTGCCACAGACTCAGAGGAAGAGCTGGAAATTGTGAAAAACTTTTGCCAAAGCCAAGGAGTAAAAGTAGCCCTTTGTGATGCCTGGGCTAAAGGCGGAGAAGGTGTCGTTGATTTGGCCCAAGAGGTAAAAAAGGCTGCAGAATCAGGTATGAGTAACTTTACTCCACTTTATGATTTCCAGTGGGGCATAGAACAGAAAATTGAAAGTATTGCTAGAAAAATCTACGGTGCTGCTGAAGTGGAATATTCCGTAAAGGCAAAACAGCAACTTAAATTATTTGGCAAAATCGGTTTGGACAAATTACCGGTCTGTATAGCCAAAACCCAGTATTCCCTTTCCGATGACCCTAAATTGATCAATAAACCTACGGGGTTTACCATCAAAATCCGGGAGTTTGACATTGCTGCAGGAGCGGGATTCATCATTCCCATTGCAGGTACCATCATGAGAATGCCTGGCTTACCATCTAAGCCTGCTGCTGAAAACATCGATATTGATGCAGAAGGGAATATTACAGGCCTATTTTAAAAGCAAGGCAAAATTCAAAGTGGGCGATTAAAAGACAGATTTCGGAAGTCAAAAAAAATAATTAAATTAACTGTCAAATAGTTAGCAGAAAAGCACCAATTTAAACTTTAACAAACAATCTGTTTTATGAAAACTTTTTCAAGTACACATTATTTCCTTGTCTTTATTCTCATAGTTGGAATGGTGGCATGCTCGGGCAACAAAGACCAGTCTGAATCTTCTGATATGGCTGAATCAGTGACCTTAAGGGTACCAGATATGGCACATAACAGCCGCAATAGTCTGGATTGGTATGGTGTATACAAAGGAACCACACCCTGTGCCGATTGTGAAGGCATTGAGACCAGTATAACCTTAAAAAGAGATGGGACTTTCAAAAGATCGCTTAAATACCTTGGAAAGGACGATAATGTCTTCTCAGATGAAGGTGATTTTAAGTGGAATGATGAGGGAAGTAAAATTACCTTACCAGGAGAAGCCGGCATGCGTCAAATGTACCAAGTAGGTGAAAATGTACTCTTTCATTTGGATCAGGAAGGCAACCGTATTACTGGAGATTTGTCCGGTATGTACCGTTTGGAAAAAAACAGGGTCGATTACCTTTTGGAGGATAAAAAGTGGGTTCTCATTGAGTTAAAAGGAAACCCTGTAGAAAGAAAAGAAGGTCAAAAAGAAGGCCACATTATGTTTGATATGGAAACAGGCATGTTTTCAGGAATCAATACTTGTAACAATTTCTTTGGAAATTATGAATTAATGGAAGGCAATAGAATCAAATTTGGACAAGCAGGAAGCACGCTAATGGCCTGTCCGGATATGGAGACTGAAAAAGCCTTTATGGAAGTATTAAGGACTGCGGACAATTACAGTGTAGCAGATGATATTTTGAGCCTAAACAAATCCAAAATGACCCCTTTAGCCAAATTTGAATTGTCCGAAGAAGAATAAAAAATTATCCACAGAAGGGAAATTATAAAAGAAGTAGATCTTGCTTTTTTAATTCCTCTAAGTTATAAATAGTAATGCTGAATTCTAAAGTACCCCTAGGGCCAATAAAAGACAAATGGACCCAATACAAGGCACAGGCCAAATTGATCAATCCCTCTAACCGGCGTAAATATAAGGTTATTGTGGTAGGGACAGGGCTTGCAGGCTCATCTGTAGCTGCAAGCTTATCTGAACTTGGCTTTCAAGTCGATGCATTTACATTTCATGAGTCACCGCGCCGTGCACACAGCGTGGCTGCACAGGGCGGCATCAATGCAGCCAAGGACTACAAAAATGATGGAGACTCTGTTTGGCGAATGTTTTACGACACTGTCAAAGGAGGTGATTTCAGATCAAGAGAAGCCAATGTCTATAGAATGGCAGAATGCTCACTGGCACTTATTGACCAGGCAGTAGCTCAGGGTGTTCCTTTTGCTAGAGAGTATTCTGGTTATTTGAGTAACCGTTCCTTCGGGGGGGTACAGGTAAGTAGGACATTTTATGCAAGGGGACAAACAGGACAGCAATTACTTCAAGGGGCTTATCAGGCTTTGATCCGGCAATCTGAAGTGGGTCAGCTCAAATTACATACACGGCATGAAATGTTGGATCTTGTAATGGATAAAGGGAAAGCCAAAGGCATTATCAGCAGGAATTTGGATACAGGTGAAATGAAAATTCACATGGCCGATGCTGTAATTTTGGCAACTGGAGGCTATGGGAAAATCTATTATTTATCCACATTGGCCATGAACTGCAATGCGACTGCAATTTGGAGGGCCCATTTGAGAGGAGCCTATTTTGCCGCACCAAGCTGGACTCAATTTCACCCCACCTCCCTTCCTCAACTTGGAGAATATCAGTCTAAATTGACCTTGATGTCAGAGTCATTGAGAAACGATGGAAGAATTTGGGTTCCATTAAAGGCAGGTGATTCCCGCGAACCCAACAGCATTCCGGAAACCGAAAGGGACTATTACCTGGAGAGAAAGTATCCTTCTTTTGGAAACCTGGCACCTAGAGATATTTCCTCAAGAGCTGCCAAAGAGCAAATAGACAATGGACATGGAGTTGGCCCCCTAAAGAATGGAGTATATCTGGATTTTAAAGATGCCATTCAAAGAGAGGGCAAAGGCGTAATCCAAAAACGCTATGGCAACCTCTTTGATATGTATAAAAAAATCACTGGCATGGATGCTTATGAAACCCCTATGATGATCTCACCCTCCGCCCACTTCTCAATGGGAGGACTGTGGGTAGATTATGAGCTGATGAGCAATATAGAAGGCTTATTTGTACTGGGAGAAGCAAATTTTGCAGACCATGGAGCCAATCGATTGGGTGCAAATTCACTTCTCCAAGCTTGTGTGGACGGTTATTTTATCGCACCACATACCATCATGAATTACCTGGCAGGCATAAACCCTAATTCCAGCGAATCTTCCCAAGCTGGAGAAAAATCACTTCATGAAAGTAAGGATAAAATTCAAAGGCTACTGAAGATTAAAGGCCATAAAACTGCAGAGGAATTCCATAAGGCCCTGGGAAAAATCCTTTATCAAAAATGTGGCCTTTTGAGGGAAAAGAAAAAGCTTTTGGAAGCCAAAGAAGCACTAAAGGTCTTGCAGGAGGAGTTCTACCAGAACCTCCTGGTCCCTGGGGATGCAGAGGCAATCAATTTTGAATTGGAAAAAGCAGGCAGGGTGGAAGATTACTTGGGCTTGGCCCAGCTAATCGTAGAAGACGCCCTACAGCGCGAGGAATCTTGTGGCGCCCATTTTAGAGTCGAACATCAGACAGCCGAAGGAGAAGCCCAAAGAAATGATGAGGCTTTCAAGTATGTATCCGTTTGGGAAAGCCTCCCTGAAGGAAAGTTCTATTTACATAAGGAAGAACTTGAATTTGAAGCCATACCACTCACTGAAAGAAGCTATAAGTAACATGAATCTCACTTTAAATATTTGGAGGCAGGAAAGTGCCAGCGCTAAAGGAAAGTTTGAAAAGTACTATTTGGATGATTTGGACAGTCACATGTCTGTACCAGAGATGCTTGACCATCTCAACGAAAAACTAATCAAAGAAGGAAAAGACCCGATAGCATTTGATTCAGACTGTAGAGAAGGGATTTGCGGGCAGTGTGGCTTTGTCATCAATGGACATATCCATAGCCCTGAAAAGCATGCAACTACCTGTCAAACCCACTTGAGAAGTTTTATAGATGGTGAAGAACTATATCTGGAGCCATTCCGGGCCAAGGCTTTCCCTATCAAAAAAGACCTTTGCATCGACCGGAAAGCATTCGATAGGATTATTGCCAAGGGGGGATATATCAGTGTCAATACAGGACAGGCACCAGAAGCCAACAGCATCCTGCTCAGCCATGAAACAGCAGAATCGGCTTTCGATGCAGCGGCATGTATCGGTTGCGGGGCCTGTGTGGCCTCCTGCAAAAACGCAAGTGCTGCTTTATTTACGGGTGCCAAGATTGCACATTTGGCTATGTTGCCACAAGGAAAAATGGAAGCAGAAAAACGCGTAAAGAATATGGTGGCACAAATGGACGCGGAAGGATTTGGGTCCTGTACTTTTACCAAAGCTTGTGAAGCGGTATGTCCACAGCATATTTCCATAGCCCATATTGTCACTATGAACAGAGAATATTGGAAAGCATAATCCCGGTCAATCCGGGTTTTTTTAGTTGTATTCTCCTTCCAATTCGTATTTGAGTGTCCTTCCCTTCTCTATTGCAGGCAAGCCTTCTGTCATCCATAAAGGTGCGGGGGCGCCTTTCAAATAATGATCAAAAAACTGGGACAACCTGACAGAAAGATCTTTTCTGTTTTTCCTTTGTCGGAGATTGTGATCTTCTCCATTGTATTGGAGAAGCCATGCTGGCTTATCCAATCTTTTCAAAGCCATAAACATCTCTATCCCTTGGTACCATGGCACTGCCCCGTCTTCATCGTTGTGCATAATGAGTACTGGGGTATTGACCCTGTCCATATAAAAAAGTGGGGAGTTCTGCTGGTAATATAATGGTTTTTCCCAAAGCGTCCCCCCAATTCTTGATTGTGCCTGTTCATATTGGAACATTCTGCTCATCCCCGTCCCCCAACGTATACCTCCATATGCGGAGGTCATATTTACCACAGGAGCACCTGCACCTGCTGCTTTGAACATATCCGTGCGGGTAATCAAATGCGCCACCTGATATCCTCCCCAGCTTTGGCCCTGAATTGCCATGTTCTCTGCGTCTACAAAACCCCTTGCCACGATCGCCTGAACTCCTGGAATTATACAATTATAGGCACTTGGTCCTGGAAGCCCTATTTCATATTTGATATCCGGTACAAAAACCAGGTAATCATTACTTACAAAATACGGAATATTAATGGTAGAGGCACTTGGGGCTGGTGCCCTGTAATTGTGAAGACCATTGGAGTTTCTTTCATAAAAATAGACCATCATGGGGTATTTTTTATTCGGGTCAAAATCTTCTGGTTTAAAGAGCAGTCCCTGCAATGGTACTCCGTCATTGGCCATATAATCCACCAATTCAACAGAGCCCCATTTGACTTCTGTCTGTTGTGGATTGACATTAGAAATTTTATCCAAGTCTTTCATATTCAAATTGGATGCATAAAGATCAGGATAATCTTGGTATGTCGATCTTCTCACAATCAAACCGTCATTTTCTTCTGCTTTTTTCAATCCAAAATACCTATGATCCGTTAGCACTAGCAGTTCAGGTTTTTCTACTCCCAAAATATCCCCCGTTGCAAAACCTCCTTTTTTATTGAATTCATGGAAAGCCGTCAAAATGAGTTGCTGAGCGGGATCTATAAATTCTTCCTCTACATCTAATTGTTGTCTTCTAAAAATCAGGTTTTGTTTCCTTCCCTCTCCTTGGGTAAGATTTAAGGGATTTGTTTTTCCTGAGGGATCAATTCTCCAAATATCATATTTATCGTAAACCAGAAAAGCAGAATCATCTTTTAGCCATCCTACTGCCCCATAACTACTTGGTAAAGAAGGTGAATCGTGAAGTTCATTGTAAAAATTCACATTCATCTCTTTTGTTAGGCTTCGACTTTTCTTAGATTGTATATCATAAGCAACCCAAGAACTGTCACGGTTATCATACCAATAGATATATTTTCCTTCGGGTGAGAGCTGAGGATAAGCCGACACCTCTTTTTTCACCAAAGTTTTCTTTCCTGTTTCCAAGTCAATCATATATACATCCCTTCCTATCTGTATATCCCAACTGTAATTCCTGCGGTAAGGGCTGTCATCCATACCTATAGCCACTTTATGCTTTCTTTTTTTATCCAAATTGACTTGGGAAACTTGCTTATCGGCAATTGGTACAATAGATTTTGTTTTCAAATTATAAACGGTCAGATAGCTTTTAGATTCCTCCCTGCTTCTATTTTTTAACTGCATGGGTTGGATTTCAGTATCCTGCCAACCCCAAATATCCAACTTCACCCGATCCTCTTCCAAGATCGTTGTATCTTCCTCATAAGCATAAGTGACGTAATCGGGTGCAGTACCAAAAAACAATTTACTTTCGTCTTGGGAAAAGGAAAGCTTACCATTTTTACTGATCATACCAGAAATACCTGTCGTTGCTTTAGATGCAATCTTCTGGTTCTGCTCTTTTAGAATGTCATACAAATAAAGGTCATGGTATGGTTTTTTAGACTTGGCAGAATCTTCCGTGGTGAGATAGGCCAGATACTTTGCGTTTTCAGAAAAAGCAGGTTGAATATATTCTGTCTTTTTTACATCGATGATTTTAGATATTCCGGATTCTAGATTTAGGATGAAAATCCCAGTATTTTTCAGCGTATCTTCTTGAGCCTTTATGTAGTAAAGGTGGCTCCCATGTTCAGAAAAACCATATTCTTTGACACGATGAAATTCAAATTTCTTTTGGCCATCTAAGCTCCTTACTAGAAGTTTAGATCCATCTGTTTTCTTGGGTTTAGTCTTGGAACTTTCTAAGCCTAGGATATCACCGTTTATCTCCTGATTTTCTTTTTCTGGCAAATCTTTTTCAAAATGAATGGCCAACCAGCTACCTGAATTTTCTGGAATAGCATAAGACTTCACTCTGGCATATTTTTTCAATTCCTTAGATTCCAAATTGGCAAGAAACAAACTATCTTTTGGCAAATCATCCGGTTTGGTTTTTTTAAGCTTAAGTTGTCTTACTTCTCCGAATTCGGGAACAATTTTACCGATTGCAAACTGGCTATCATGGGAAAAAAACCAATTCTTGCCTCTTGGAATTATAATTTTTTTTGAAGCATCGGTAAAATCCACCAATTCAAGCCTTCCATTCCCTTCCTGAGGATTTACTTCATACCCTACCCAAGCTCCGTCTTTGGATATTTTTTCACCATTCAAAGCTTCCCAATTGTCATAATCTGCATGGGTCAAAGCGCGCTTTTGCTGCGCCTGAATATTTACAATAAACAAAAGGGTAAAAATGAATGGTAAGAAAAACCTTTTTGTATCAATCATAGCTTAAATATTACTTCAGGTTACAAAATAAAGAAGAGAATAAACAAATACAGTGACAATTTATTCCAATGGGGGTTATCTTATTTAAAAAAGCCGCGACTGTACTTTATGACAGTCACGGCTTTTTGATCAGAATAAATTAGGGGTTTCTTAATCCAAAGTAAACTCTCTTTCCAAATATCCACCTCTGGTAGACAACAATTTGATTTTTCCTTTCACGGATTCATTATGATTAACTTTCACCTTGAAAACCGCTTCTTTGGTTTCACCTGCATCCGTATATCCTGTATAAATGGTCTTATTAAATGTTTCCGGTTTGGTAATTACCACTTTGGCATTTTCATAACCTTTCATAAGGTCTTTATCAAACTCCAGCATCAACCTGTCCTCTTGGACAATTTTAACCAATTTTGCTTGTTCGAGAGCCACTGGTAATTTACCGGAATTAGTCCATGTCACTTTTATTTCATGTTCCTCTCCTGATCTGCTTATTTCAATATTTTTGATTTCAATTTGTGGTAAATCCATAGCCATGGCCAAATTGAATAAGGACTGCTTACTTATCCAACTTTCAAGTACCCAAGGTGGTCCATTTTGAGAGAAAAACTTTGGATGGAAGCCACCGATCTCTACTTCTCCCAATTGAGGATGATCAAACTTTTCCCAAGGCTTAAATCCTCTTGATCCATTCTCTTCATCATCCCACATTAAGGCATCATAATCATCCAAAACCCCATCTCCGTCGTAGTCTTTTGTTGCTCCATTATTCCACAATTCATCCCCATACCAGATAGCCCCATAATAAAAGTATCCGAAATCCGGCCCATGTCCAAAAAGAGGATTGGGCTTCAATGGATCGCCTGTAAGTCTATTTACCTTCCATCGTGTACTGTAAGTTTCGTATACATCACCCGCCCAAGGATAACCGGTAATACTTATACCGAGACTGTCATAATATTCATATAATAACCTATCCTTATCAAACATAGATTCTTCAGAAGCAGATGTCGAAGGCGGTCTCAAGTGCATGGGAACACGGGTATCCAAGGAATTGACCACTGAAATATTAGGGTGACTTAATAGCCAAAGAACAGTAGAGCGCGTTTCAATCTCACTCAAAGGGTATTCTCCAGCACCAAACTGGGTATATCCCCTACCCGTGGCATCTCCTCCAATATCTGGTCTCCAATTTTCAGGATAATTTCTATGCAGATCCAATCCACCGATACCGTCTTCATTAAATTGACCGTCCCCATCATTATCAATACCTTCTGTATACATCAAATAGTCTCCTTGACCATCCAATACACGCTTCATCAATCTTCCTTTAGAGTCTCTAGGGTCAATTATATAATTGGCCTTTTCCTTTTCCTCTGGGGTAACTGCTTTTTTCCGCATCATGTGAATAACGCCATCTCCATTGAGATCTTCTTCCGGATCTTCATCGAATAAGCCATCTCTATCCACATCGTGTGGACGTACCGTACTTCTGTTTCTTTGCTCAGAAAAAAGATACATATTCGTTCCATCGGGATTGTTCTGTGGACGGACATAGATGGTTTTTGTATCGATTAACTTCGTAATAGCGGGATCTTTCCCGTAGTTTTCAAGCAAATGCTCGGTTAACCAAAATACTGCTTCCGAAGCGGTTACTTCGCCACCGTGACGTCCGCCTTCAAAATAAGCAGCCGGTTTGTCGGTATGTTTACCAGTTTTTTTGTTGGTAATGGTCATCTGAAGAATGGGACGACCTTCAAATGATTTGGCCACCTCATAGAGTTCCGTTATATCAGGATATTTTTCAGCCCAAAGCCTGTACCAATGGTACATCACATCAGGAGTATGGTAAATATCAAAGGTCAATTTATCTCCAGGTTCATACTCTACTTCTGGAAAACGGTGTTTTTTAAAAAAAGACTGTCCATGTCTTTCTCCTGAAACTGTATAGAACTCTCCGTCTTTCTGTTGTTCTGGCCATTGCTTTTGTGGTACAAGGGAATATTCCTGTGAGAGCACATCACTACTCGTCCAAAAGAAGACTCCGGCCATGAGGAGTAATATTTTTTTCATTTTATTTATTAGGTTGGTTAGAATATAAAAATATACCAGAAAAGGGATTCTACACTTACCATTCAAAAAAAACCAACCGATTGGCCTGAGGCATAAGTAGAAAAATAAAGTTATTTTTTAATGATTAATTCAAAACGCATGGGATCATAATTGTCAAACCCAGGTACGGGCAGAGCCCGGGGCATGTTCCTCACCACATAACCGATTCTTTCTATTAACCCTTTGTCAGCATTTTCATTTAAAACTTCATAGTCATCTATTTTGCCATGATCGTTAACACTTATAATTATTTTCAACTCATCTATTTGTGCACTTTTTTTCGTTCTGAAAATAAAAGGTACATAACTGTCGACCAAATCCAGTGTATGGGAAGGAAATGCCCATGGAGAAATCGATGTATTTTCATCACCTCTGACTCCTGCATCTCCAATAGGATTTAAAGCAATAAGCTCTATCCTATACATGGAAGAAGATTCCAGTAGCTTTTCTTTTTTCATGTTGGTTTTTCCATCAAATGCTACCAACACAAAGAGTGCCGCCAAAACAAAGGAGATGCTATAAACTTTTTTCATGATTAATCCTTTTATTTGCTCAAATATACAATTATTTTTCTTTCATACCATGTTTTTTGTATTTTAATTTTGAAAATCAGAACAAAAAAGTCTTGCTAGAAGCAAGACCCTTTTCAGAATATAAACCCAAATATAACTTTAGAGATTAAAAGTTTTCAAATTACAAATCATGGAATAAAGAAAGGTTTTTGCTTCCAACCAAATCATTATTGAACACAAATCATAAATCACAGAATTTTATTAAAGCATTCTTTATCCACCTCAAAATAAAAGCATTTTAATCAAATTTACAAATTGAAAAATTTATTTTGGTAATTTTTAAGTATTTAATAATTTGAAATCGATTTCATTAACATAGATTCAAAACAACCCAAAAAAAATGGATAAAAATTTAGATATTGATAATGTCGATCTTAAAATCATCTCCCTTTTAAACGACGATGCAAAAACCCCGTACACTGAAATTGCCAAAAAAGTATTTGTTTCATCGGGAACCGTTCATGTTAGAATGCGCAAGTTAGAAGAAATGGGCATTGTAAAAAGCGCCACACTTAATATAGACTTTTCAAAACTAGGCTATGACATTTCTGCTTTCCTTGGTATTTATTTAGAGAAAAGTTCTCTCTATGACAATGTGATCGAAAGGCTTAAAGAGATTTCAGAAGTAATCAATGCATATTATACAACTGGAAATTATAGCATTTTTGCCAAAATCATTTGCAAAGATACCAATCACCTTAGAACAGTCTTGGACAATATTCAAAAAGTTGAAGGTATTGACAGAACCGAGACTTTAATTGTTTTGGAAGAGAGTATTAATAGACCTATTCAGTTTTTTGACAAATAACATGACATAAATCATGTTTGATTTTAGCTTTTTTTATTAAACAAAAATTATTTAGA
>NZ_SLAP01000231.1 GCF_007126775.1 Cecembia sp.
CTAAAAATACCTGAAGGAATCTGATGCAGTACATGCTTGATGCCATCAAATTCCAAAGTATGTCCAGCATTTGGCCCTCCCTGAAATCTGGCCACTACGTCATATTTTGGGGCCAAAACATCCACCACCTTGCCTTTTCCTTCGTCGCCCCACTGCAAACCTAATAAAATATCCATTTTCATTTCCTGTAAAATCAACTCCTAGATTAAAGTCTTTTTGAGGCGTGAAATTTGGAATAAGGTAAATGAATTGCAAGGAAATCAGGGGATTTATTCTTGCCGATCAAATAATTCCTTTTGCGGGCAATTATTTGAAGGATCAAAAGTCCACTTCAACAAAATAATAATTCAGGTAATTTTCGTCTGGTTGCTCTTTCGCTTTGAAAAACAACCTTCGCTCGACTGCAAAAAAGAAAGTTGACAAATCCGGTTGCATATTCGTCAGATTCGCTTCACCTACTTTTTTGAGTTCATTATCAAAAATTTCAATGAATATTTCAGGGTTCTTTTTGTCTTCGCCTAAAGTTGCGCCTCTGATTAACCTACAAAAACCTTTATTATTAGGCAACTTTTCAAGGTTCCCAAAAGATACATCAAAATCCCATTCATCCATTGTTTGGTTTGCTTCAAAAAAATCCATATCATCCCTTAATTTCTGATGAGTTGACTTCTCATTTGGAAATAATTTTGAATCAAAGTATTTGGTTAAAAAATTCAAGCTTTCTGGATTTACAACAACAATTTCGTTACTGTAGGAATAAGATAAAATCAATTTTTCATCATAATAAAAAACATAAGGCAGGTTGTTTTTCATAATATACAACTGATTCCTATAGATATTTTCATTTTTGCTGACCATATCCACATCAAAAAAATCAGGAAGTCTAATTAATTCCTCAGTTATGATATTGAACTTACAAAGTGCAACCTCACCAGAAACCATATTTTGAACAAAGAAGTATAGGTTTTCCTTTTTAGCATCAAAACCTTTAAAAAAGTGATCCAGTAAAAAACTGACACTACCGGGAAGAAAAATATCCGATTTCTCACCAAATATATCAGAACTAAATTTAACTTTTTTTATTTCTCCGGATTTTAGGTCTTTAATAACAATACTTCTATTCCCTACAAAAACAAACCCTAAACTGGACCCTAAGAAAAAATTAAATTCTCCAATTGCTTCCGGACCTTCTTCTTCTAAAAAAAACCCTTGAAAAATTTTAATTTCCTCGTTCTTGAACGAAACTGAATCAATGAATTTACTATAAGGGTTAAAAATAAGAAAGTCACCAACATCATTAGGGTTTGTTGATTTTGGGAATGGCAAATTTGAACTTAATCCGACTTGTCCTATGTATGCTTTTCTTTTGCTTCCAACATCTATTGTTATATCCCCTGAAAAACCGCTTTCAGTTTGACATGAATAGAACAATATACACAAAAACCAAAGGTTCTCTAATCTCATTTTCACCATTTAAATATCAACAAATATTTCCACATCATTGGCTTAACAAGGAATTAGGTTAAATTGGTATCAATCAAATGTGTTAATATAAGATCATCCAGGACAATTAGCGGAAAAATGATGGGTTCAGATTAATTCTTTCTTTGCTTCCTCAACAGTATCAAATACAGTAAAAATATTGTTCAGTTTGGTGATAATCAACAATTTCTTGACATGCTCAGAGGGTGAAGTTAAATACACCTCACCTCCAGCATTCCTCATCTTAGTAAGCATGGTGATCAATAATCCAATCCCACTGGAACTGATGTATCTAATCTGACTCAAATCCACCACGAAAAATTTTATTTCATCATTTACTGCATCTGATACAAACTCGACCAATTTTGGACCTACCTCATCTCCAATCAAATCCCCCTCAACATATAAAAAATAAGCAAGCTTTTCTTTTTCTAATTTATAAGTTAGTTTCATATAAGTGGTTTATTTTCGCAATTTTCTTTTTGACAATTACCGTAAAGAATCAGAGAATGGTGCATCACCTGAAAGTTCAAAATCTCACCTACTGTATTCTGAATATTTTGGATTCGCGGGTCGCAAAACTCCAAAACCTGATTGCAATCCACGCAGATCAGGTGATCATGTTGCTTGTACCCATAAGATTTCTCGAACTGGGCCAAGTTCTGACCAAACTGATGTTTGCTTACCAAATCACATTCCACCAAAAGATCCAAAGTATTGTAAACTGTTGCACGGCTAACCCGATAGTTTTTATTCTTCATGGAAATGTATAAGGACTCTACATCAAAATGACCAGACCTCCCATAAATTTCCTCGAGAATGGCATAACGTTCCGGTGTTTTCCGCAATTTCTTGTTTTCCAGGTAGGCTGTGAAGATTTTTTTTACCTCTTCAAAAAGGCTTTCATTTAAGGCCATGAATTGCTGATTTTTTTGTAAATATAACGGTTCTTATTTAGAAAAGATTCAAATAAGGGATTAATATCCATGGTCTGTTGGGCTTAATACAGACAGTATTATTCAGCGCCATAATCAATCGAACCTTGTTACCTTAATAACACCATCTACCTTTGAGAGATTGGAAACCATTTTTTCAAGGTGCTGTGTACTGTGTACATAGAGTTTGATCGTGCCTTCGAAGATCCCGCTATCAGAGTCTACAGTAATGGACCGCATATTGACTTTGAGTTCGTTTGAAATCACCTTGGTTACATCGTTGATTAAGCCTACCCTATCAGTTCCAATTATTCTTAATCCAGCAAGAAAAGCTATTTCCTGTTGACTGGTCCACCTTGCTTTAATCACCCGGTTGCCATGATTGGAAAGTAATTCCAAAGCATTTGGGCAGGAGGTTCGGTGGATTTTGATTCCCTCATTAATTGTCACAAATCCAAAAACATCATCCCCTGGGATGGGATTACAGCATTTGGCCAAAATGTAATCAACCACATCCATATCCTCTCCAATCAGCAGTTGGTCATGATCCGGTCCCTTAAGGCTTTTGATTTCTTTTGTAAAAGAGGATTCGTCCTTTACTTTATCATTGGTTATTTTACCTCTTTGTTTTTTCTGATCCTTGAAATCTTTGAAACTTTTAATGGAAGTGGGATCAATAATTCCTTTACCCACTTTATAATAGAATTCATTTGGTGTTTTGGTTTCAAAATACGCACGCAATTGCTCCACCACTTCTGAATTAAAATCCATTTTCATCTGCCGCAGTTTCCTCTGAACAATCTCCTTGCCATCCATCATGGTGGACTTCTTCTCTTCTCTTAATGCATCCTTTATTTTAGCCTTGGCCCGGGAGGTCATTACAGCATTCAACCAATCTTCTGTGGGCTTTTGCTTATTGGAAGTAAGAATTTCTACCTGGTCCCCGTTTTTCAATTTGTGATTGATGGGAACTAATCGCTGATTTACTTTTGCTCCGATACATTTAGCCCCAACTTCGGTGTGGATTTCAAATGCAAAATCCAAGGCAGTGGCACCGAAAGGGAGTACTTTTAGATCACCTTTTGGGGTAAACACAAATACCTCGTCATGGAAAAGATTGCCCCTGAAATCATCCATGAATTCTATCGCGGATCCATCATTGGACTCGAGTAAGCTCCTGACCTGGGTTATCCACTCGTCAAGACCAGAAGAGCTGCGGCTTTGTGCCGCTTCAATCTCCTTGTATTTCCAGTGTGCTGCATAGCCCCTTTCTGCAATCTCATCCATACGGACCGTCCTAATCTGAACTTCCACCCATTGACCTGTATTGCTCATGACAGTGGTATGAAGTGATTCATAACCATTGGCCCTTGGCGTACTGATCCAGTCCCTCAATCTGTCAGGATTGGGTCTATAAAAATCCGTCACAATGGAATAAACCTGCCAGCAATCCGCCTTTTCTTCTTCAAGATTGCTGCTGATAATTATTCGGATAGCAAAAAGGTCATAAACTTCCTCAAAAGGAATATTCTGTTTTTTCATTTTATTGTAAATGGAATAAACAGATTTTGGCCTTCCTTTGATGGTAAATTCAAATCCTTGCATCTCAAGTTCTTCCTCAATAGGTTGAACAAAAGACTTGATGAATTTATTTCTGGAAATTCTGGACTCTGTTACTTTATGCACTATAAATTTATAGGTCTCAGCATCAGTATATTTCAAGTAAAGGTCTTCCAATTCGGACTTGATGGCATATAAACCCAATCTATGTGCTAAAGGTGCATAGAGATACATGGTTTCTGAAGCAATCTTGAGCTGTTTGTGCCTAGGCATACTTTCAAGGGTTCGCATATTATTCAACCGATCTGCCAACTTGATCAAAATTACCCGTACGTCATCAGATAGGGTCAGAAGCATCTTTCTAAAATTCTCTGCCTGTTGAGAGGAACCGTACTCAAAAACTCCTGAAATTTTGGTCAAACCATCTATGATTTTGGCCACTTTATGACCAAAATCCCTTTCAATGTCTTCCAATTCAAGATCCGTATCCTCGACCACATCATGCAATAACGCAGAAACTATACTGGTCGTCCCAAGTCCAATTTCTTCCACACATACCAAGGCAACCTCTAATGGATGATAAATGTAAGGTTCACCGGATTTCCTGCGCATTTCTCTATGTGCATCATTGGCCACATTAAAAGCTTGTTTGATCACTTTGGCATCCCCCGGCTTTAGCATGGGCTTTGCCATACGGAGCAACTTTCTGTAACGCTTTAAAATCTCTTTTCTTTCCTGCTCTAGGTCTACTTGAATCATAATTTTTGGGTAAGCCAAATGTTAAATCAAAATTAATAGCTTCTTTGAGAAATATTTACCTGTTTTGTCTGTATTTTTTTTAAACACTTTTTGCAAGTTTAAATTTGATTCTTACCTTTGCGTCCACAATTAAGCGGATGTGGCGAAATTGGTAGACGCACTAGACTTAGGATCTAGCGCCGCGAGGCATGGGGGTTCGAGTCCCTCCATCCGCACGTTTTCCAGCCCTCAATCACGTTTCACATTTCGAAAGCGCCAAAGCGCCGGGATTTGAGAAAAGAGATTGAGGGTTTTTAATTAAAATCAACCAAAATCATACTGCCTTGGAAATCATTTTAGACAAACATTCAGCAAATCAAGCTTCAGTTAAAATTAAACTAAATGAAGCAGATTATCAACCAAAGGTTGATGCGAAACTTAAGGACTATGCCAAAAAAGCCAATATCAAAGGCTTTAGACCTGGTAAAGCCCCGGTTTCAATGGTTAAGAGAATGTATGGAAGCTCTGTATTGGTAGATGAAATCAACAGTATTCTTTCCGCTTCCCTCAATGAATACCTGAAAACCCAGACTTTCCGTATTCTAGGTGATCCACTTCCGGTTCTGGAAGATGCAGATAAAATTGATTGGAACGAACAAAAAGAGTTTGAATTCCAATACAAAATTGGTTTTGTAGAGGAAGTTCCAGTGAATTTGGAAGATTCCATGGAAGCTACTGCTTACAGCATTGAAATGGATGATAAAGAGGTGGATAATACCATAGATAACTTAAGAAGTCAGTATGGGAAAATGACCAACCCTGAGAGCAGTGAAGAAAATGACTTCCTTTATGGGGATTTAAAAGCACTTGATGGATCTTTCGAAAAGACTTTTTCGCTACCCTTATCAAAGGTGGACGGAAGGGCCCTAAAGAAGTTTCTTGGTCTCAAAAAAGGAGATGCGGTTGAAATTGATCCTTCCAAAACCATCAAGGAAGGCCTTGCCGGTATTTTGGATATTTCGGAAGAAGAGGCTTCACAGCTTACAGGTAAATTTGAATTTACCGTACAAAATATTAACAGGACAGAACTGGCAGATTTAAACCAGGAATTTTTCGACAAGTTATTTGGAGAAGGGCAAGTTGATTCCGAGGAAGCCTTGAGATCAAAAGTTAGAGACATCATGTCAGAAAACTACAA
The DNA here is from genome assembly GCF_007126775.1 of Cecembia sp. Taxonomy (GTDB): domain Bacteria; phylum Bacteroidota; class Bacteroidia; order Cytophagales; family Cyclobacteriaceae; genus Cecembia. The sequence continues at coordinate 5,914 of NZ_SLAP01000231.1, forward strand.
CAAGGAGTTAAAAGTATACAGTGATGAAAAAATCAAAGAACAGTTGGTCGCAAATACCAAACTGGATTTACCTGAAGACTTCTTAAAAGAATGGCTAATTAAAGCTAACGATGGAAAAGTAACCTCGGATCAGGTGGAAAAAGAATACCCTGTTTATGCCAACCAATTGGCTTGGACCATCATATCCAATGAGATTGCCAAAAACAATGAAATACAGGCGGAACATGAGGATGTGATTGAAAAAACCAAGGATATGATCCGCGAACAGTTTGCATCATCAGGTCTTGGTGCACAATTGGAAAACAGCATGGATATGTTTGTGGACAATTACCTAAAAGGAAATGATGGGCAAAATTACATGCAGATGCTTACTTCGGTCCAAAACGACAAGGTATTGGCTTTTGTTAAGGAAAAAGTACAATTGAAAGAGGAAAAAATATCAGTTGATAAATTCCAAGAACTCTTGGCAAACTAATTATCCGATTAAATCGTTAACAAAAAGTCCTTATTACTAAGGGCTTTTTTTATTTTTGTACAACATTAAAAGGAAAAATATGATTAACAGAGACGAATTCAGAAAATTCGCCGTACACGGCCAAGGCATCAGCGGAAACGCATTTGACCAATACACCACCCATATTGATAACATGACCCGTTCGGTGATTGAGGAAAGACCGACAAATTTCCGTGAAATAGACGTTTTTTCGCGATTGATCATGGATAGAATTATCTTTTTAGGCACACAGGTGGACGATTTTATTGCAAATATTATCACAGCACAGTTATTGTTCCTCGAATCTACTGATCCCAAGAAGGATGTTTTACTCTATATCAACAGTCCTGGAGGTTCGGTGACGGCAGGGTTAGGTATTTACGATACCATGCAGTATATTCAACCTGATGTAGCGACTATCTGTACTGGTATAGCCGCTTCCATGGGGGCTGTATTGCTAGCCGGAGGTGCCAAAAATAAAAGATCTGCTCTTCAACACTCCAGGGTAATGATTCATCAGCCTTCAGGAGGTATGCAGGGACAATCAAAAGATATGGAGATATCATTGAAATTGATTTTGTCCATGAAAGAGGAACTGTATCAGATTCTAGCGGATCATTCAGGAAAAACTTTTGATGAAATCGAAAAAGATTCTGATAGGGATTATTGGATGAAAGCTCCAGAAGCCAAAGAATATGGCCTAATTGACGAAGTTTTGATCAGAAAAAATAAATAATGGCACAAGTTACCTGTTCATTTTGCGGTAGGAATAAAAAAGATGTAGACCTTATGGTATCGGGCATTTCTGCCCAAATCTGTAATTTTTGTATTGACCAGGCATATCAGATTTTGGGAGAAGAGGAAAAAACCAAAAAGACCACCAAAGACCCGAAATTTAAACTGAAAAAGCCCAAGGAATTGACCGAATACTTGAATCAATATGTGATCGGACAATACGATGCAAAAAAAGTACTAACAGTAGCGGTTTACAACCATTACAAACGCCTGCTTCAAAAATCCAATGATGAAGATGAAATCAAAATAGAAAAATCCAACATTATCATGGTGGGTGATACAGGTACTGGGAAAACCTATCTTGCAAAAACATTGGCCAAAGTGCTGGAAGTTCCATTCTGCATCGCGGATGCTACTGTACTTACTGAAGCAGGTTATGTGGGAGAGGATGTTGAAAGCATTTTGACAAGACTTCTTCAAGCAGCAGATTATAACCTGGAGGCAGCAGAAAGAGGTATAGTATACATTGATGAAATCGACAAGATTGCAAGGAAATCTGACAATCCGTCAATAACTAGAGATGTTAGCGGAGAAGGCGTGCAACAGGCACTGTTGAAGCTACTGGAAGGAACTGTAGTAAATGTACCACCTCAAGGTGGAAGAAAGCATCCTGACCAAAAAATGATTGCTGTCAATACCGAGAATATTCTGTTTGTATGCGGTGGCGCATTTGATGGAATTGGAAGACACATAGCAAGGCGCTTAAATACCCAACCTTTGGGTTTTAATAAGGTATATGAGGGACAGCAGGTTGATAGAAGCAACTTACTACAATATATCACTGCCCAAGACCTCAAATCTTTTGGATTAATTCCAGAGTTGATCGGCAGATTGCCAGTTGTAACGCATTTGGATCCTTTGGACAAGGAAGCCTTAAAAAGTATATTGACAGAACCTAAAAACGCTTTGACCAAACAATACATCAAATTGATGGATATGGAAGGTGTCAAATTGGTGTTTGAGGAAAGTGGTATTGATTATATTGTGGAAAAGGCCATGGAATACAAGCTAGGAGCCAGAGGCTTGAGATCTATCTGTGAAGCCATTATCACTGATGCAATGTACGAACTGCCTTCGGATGATTCTGTGAAGGAATTGGTAATTGATGCCAAATACGCTCGAGGTCAATTTGATAAATCAAAATTCAAAAAATTACAAGTGGCTTGATTGCTACGCTAATAAATGAAAAACGCATCCATTAAATGGATGCGTTTTTTTATAATTTTCAGTTTCCTGCGTTCAATAGCATAACCAGTCTCTTTACATCGTTTATTTCCTTCAAGTCCAATCCATAGGAATTAGCCATGTTATTGATCTTTTTATAGCCATCTTCACCAAAAAAACCAATCAGATTCTTTTTTCTAGGTTTCCAGATATATGCTTCCCCACCTTTATAAAGAATCAATTCTTCTGCATTTTGGAAGGTTTTAGACTGTTGAGAACCATAGGTGGCACCTGGATCATCTACCATCTTTTTAAATTTATGGTTTACAAGGGTAAATTCACCATCTACCAATACTTCAACAAAACGATTGCTACCAATTCCTGGAACCATATAGCCAGATCTAAATATTTGATTCGAGCTGTTTTTCCCTAATATAAACCCGTTGATTTTACCAGGAGAATAAGCCATCAGATCCCTATCCATTTGGTAGACTAAAGTATGATTAAAAGCATTGAATGCAATCATCAGATTTGAAGCTGTATCCTTTTCGGAAAAGACAATACTTCCAATTTCAAACTCACTCCAATATGGAGAACCTTTAACCTCAGGATAAGGGTTGGATAAAACAGGATTTCCGGTTCCCTGATCCCTTAACATCTGTAATTGCGCTAATAATGAATGATTCATCCCGAACCAAACTGTAAGCACCAGTAAACTTAAACTAAACTTCTTCATATAACAAAACTAAAAAAAAAGGCCGAAAAATCGGCCTTTTTTTAATATTTAAACGAATAAATTAATCCTCTTCTGGTGGATTAGGTCTTGTAATTCTTAACTGTACCTGCTTGTAGTTTTCGCTAGCGATAATATCAGAATTACCTTCCAATTCAATCATTACATCTACAAAACCGCCGATAGCTCCTGTATTCAGGATATCCACTGTTACTGTACCAAATGAAGAATTAGCAGGGATTACCAAAGAACCACTTACATTGAAATCTGTTCCTTGTACTGCAGTAGTTTGTTCTGGAACGACTCTATAATTAATGGTCTCATCATTTGGTCTTTGTCTGGCCACTAAATTTACCTGAAGGTTAACAGCACCAACATCATTACCGATAGCAATTCTTGGGAATGTTTGCCCTGGAGTAGGTGTCCTTACGACCGCATCTTGAAATTCTACTTCAGCACCTTCCCATATCGGATAGTTCTGCTCGATACATGAACCGAGCAATAAAACCATCACGAGAGAAAATAGGGATATGATCTTTTTCATAATTTTTTCAATTTTAGTATCCTCTGTTTTGGTTAAGATTAACGTTACCATCCACTTCTCTTTGCGGAATCGGAGGTAGAATTCTGAAATCATCAAAGGCTACAAAGTTTGTAGGTCCAAGATAGGACTTGTCCAAGTCTCTACCATATCTTTTGAGGTCAAAGAACCTTTGCCCTTCAAAAACAAACTCTTTAAATCTTTCATTCAATAACTCTTCCAACAAATCATCACCAGATAAAGTTACCGGATCCAATCCTCTTAAGGATTTGAATGCATTCAATTCATCTAGCGCTTCGCCAGTATTGCCAAGATGGAAATTAGCTTCAGCTCTATTGAGGTGCATTTCTGACTTTCTGATTACTGGAATATTGTCAGCAAAGGTAAAACCTGTCTTGGATATAAATTTAATACTTTCAATCTGACGGCCTGCATTTCTTACCGTATTTCCTGTAGTAAATAACTGTCCACGAACATCATTGTTCCTTGTTACATCCCAATTATTATTGTCTGTTTCAGGTTCTCCGATTTGTATTTGAGAAAGGCCAAAGAAATCCAAAACTCTTTGGTTGGCGATAAAATCACCCCATCCGCCTTGCGCATTCTTATTGCTAAGATTCAAAAGCGCTGTGTACGAAGACTGCAATGAAACGTTTACCCCTAACGATTCAAGTTCCAAAGCAAAACGTACTTCAAACATGGATTCAGGATGAACTGAAGCTCTCCAACCATCAACATAGGCCTCCCCTCCAAGAACAGTACCAACATTTGATCCAAGAGCGGCAGTAGCTGCATCTCTTGCTGTAGTCCAATCGCCTCTATACAATGCTACTCTTGACAATAAAGCCTGAGCAGCACCTGCGTTAGCAAATTGAACACCAGCTCTTGAAGCTGAAGATAATAGCGCAATGGCGTCATTCAAATCACTGTAAATCTGATTGTAATTCTCTTGAATGCTTGCCCTAGGAGAATTCCTGGTAAATGCAATATCAGATGCAATTGAACCTTCCAAAGGCATTGGAACACCACCCTCATCTGTCACTCCTGGCTGATAGATCGCAGTAGGCATGTAGGCATATACCTTAACCAAATTGAAATACCACAAGGCTCTTAAGAATTTTACTTCACCCTCCCAACGGGTCAATTGAGCAGCAGAAGCCCCATCTACACCCCTAGTTAATTGATCTAGGATAAGGTTAGCTTCATTGATGGCAAAATAGGAATTTTGCCAAAAAGCTGCTGTAAAGTGGGCATTGGGATTGTTATTATTTTCTCCGATCAAACGGCCAGAATTATTGGTAGTTCTACCAACATCTGCCAGAGCATCTGCCATGGCAAAAAGATCCCTACCATAAGTTGATTCAGCTCTCAATCTGGCATAAACAGAATTGATAGAAGCTTCCAATGCATCAGGAGTATTTAATGCTCCGTCAGCATCTATTGACTGCCTCGGGTCAACATCCAAGCTACAAGAAGTAGCCAAGACGGATAGACCCAACATAAAGGCAACCGCATATTTATATAATGAATTCATTTTTCTCATCATTTTCAATTTTAGAATCCTAACTGAACACCTATTGTATAGTTCCTTGTTAAAGGAAGCTGACCAGTGTTATCACCCGCAAATTCAGGATCATAACCTGGGTATCTGTCATATGTCCATAAGTTCAAACCTTGTGCATAAATTCTCGCTCTGGTCAATCCAAGATTTCTCACCAAAGTTGGGTTGAAAGTATAACCCACAGTCAATTGAGCTAATCTTATAAAACTGGCATTCAAAAGATTGGCAGTACCAAAATTCCTTCCTTGGCTCCTTACCTCGTTGGCATTACCTGCTGCAGTCACATAAGTTCTTGGAATATCAGTCATATCACCTGGTTCAACCCAAGCCCTGTCATTCACTTCTCTCAATGCATTCAAGGTCAAACGTGTACCATTCTCTCTTAAGAAGTTATACTGTCCATCAGATACAAAGGCACCATACTCATAGGTAAAGAAAGTAGTCAATTCAAATCCTTTGTACCTAAAAGTATTGTTGAAACCTCCAAAATAGGGAGCCAAATTTGATCCAAAATAAACCCTATCTGCTGCCAAGGGCAAATAAGTTCTGTTCCTGTTGATGTCAAACCACATTGGTCTACCTGTTGCAGGGTTAACACCGGCATACTCTGCAGCAAACCAAGAACCCGGAGCCTGTGCACCTGGGAATGGAGGGTTACCTACAGACTGACCTACTGCAATACCTGGGTTAGCAGGAAGGAAGTCCAAATCATCATACAAGCTGACAATTTCGTTTCTTACATAGGTAAAGTTGAAGGAAGTTCTCCACTGGAAACCACCTCTGTCGATATTTACCGTACTTACTTCAAATTCAATACCACGGTTCATCAATTCACCGACGTTATTGGCTATAGAGCTAAAACCATTGGTCCAAAGGATTGGTTGATTCAAAAGCAAATCTTTGGTTCTTCTGTCAAAAACATCTACAGCACCAGTTATTCTGTTTCCTAAGAAACCAAAATCAATACCCAAGTTAACTGTTTCGTTGGTTTCCCAACCCAAGTCTAAATTGGCTAAATTGGTTGGTCGGATACCAGGGTTTCCAGCATAGTTACCAGCAGATGGAGCCCCAAACAGCCCTCTAGCAGCAAAGTTGCCAATTTGATCATTACCAGTTCTACCCCAAGAAGCCCTCAATTTTAAATCGGTGATGGCTTCTGAATCTTTTAAGAAGTCTTCCATCGCGATATTCCAACCTGCTCTTACAGATGGGAAAATACCATACTGCGTATTGGCCCCAAAACGGGAAGACCCATCATAACGTGCTGTGGCAGTAAACAAGTATTTTTGTTTGTAATCATAATTGGCGCTGGCAAAAACACCTTGCCTTTTATATCCTGTCCAGAAACCACCTACGAATACTGGCTCCGCACCTGAATCGATGTATCTGAATTGGGATGTTGGGAAACCAATCGCCTGACCATTCAAACCCTGTCTGGTTTCAGTCACGTACTCAAAACCTGCCAAGGCAGAAACGTTATGGACATTATTGAATGTTTTATTCCAGTTGACAGTCTGAGTGGTAATGAATCTACTTCTCCAGTCATTAAAGTTAGTAGCTCTACCTCTCACCCCTGCTCCATCTGGAGTCCTTGGATCTACAAATCTCTCTTCCTGAAGGAAATTGTAATCTATACCAAACAATGATCTAAAGGTAATGTTATCAGCAATTTTATAAGTAGCTATTGCATTACCCACCACAGTATTTCTTCTGGAGAAACCTGAGTTGAATTCATTTACCAAAGCTACATTTTGTCCCAAAACACCTCCAATAGCTTCATTAAAAGAACCATCTTCATTTCTGATGGGATTGTGTGGTAAAACTGCAGAAGAAGAGAATGCTGGATTACCCAAAAACGCACCTGATATGGCAAATGGGATATTTTGACCCACAGTTGCCAAGTTAATATTGGTCTCTAATGTTAATCTTTCATTGGCTTTATGGGTCAATGAAGTTCTGAAAGTTCCTCTTTCAAAATCCACAGGACGGAAAGAAGATTCCTGGTAGTTATAAGAACCGGAAACGAAGAATTGCGTCCTTTCGTCACCACCAGATACATTCAATTCATAATTTTGAAGCCTTCCTGTACCCATCAGTTCTCGCTGCCAATCATATGTGGGTAAAGCAAGTCCGATTGCATCCAATTCCGCATCAGAAAGGGATTGCCAATTACCAGGCAATCTTGCCATATTGGAAAGTGCTCTCGCTCTCGCGATACCATCTCCTCCTCTTATTAAGGCATCTCTTCTCATTTCAAACCATTCTGCACCACCCAAGACATCCAGAAATTTCATTGGTTCTGTTTGACCTCCAAAAGCATTGAATTCAAACCTTGCTTTTCCTTGCTTTCCTTTCTTGGTTGTAATGATAACCACCCCATTGGCTGCCTGAGAACCATAAATGGCAGCAGAAGCCGCATCTTTCAAAATCTCCATTGACTCTATATCATTGGGGTTTAAGAAAGCCAGTGGGTTGGCCTGTGTAAGGGATGAATTTGCCTCATTGTTCAATTGAACGCCATCTACAATAAATAATGGCTCGTTGCCTGCCGTAACAGAACCCACTCCTCTGATACGGATGTTTACCGCACCACCTGGTAGACCGTTGTTAGATCGAACCTGCACACCGGCAGCTCTACCTTGAAGTGCCCTATCAAAAGTCTGCAAAGGCAGGTTTTCGATCAATTCACCTTTCACAGACGAAACTGCTCCGGTAACTTCCCTTTTTGGCTGCGTACCGTAACCTGTTACGATTACCTCCTCCAAACTTCTAGTGTCTGGTTCTAAGGTCACATTTAACTGAGACCTGTTTCCAATATTTATTTCTTGTGTCACTGTACCTACAAAAGAAAAAACAAGTGTATTGTTTTCTTGTGGTACATTTAGTGAAAATCTACCGTCCAAGTCGGTAGCTGTACCTAGCGTGGTACCTTTCACTATGACTGAAGCACCTGGAATGGGCAAACCATCCTCTCCGGATGTCACCGTTCCAGTCACAACACGATCTTGTGCAAATGCCGAAACAGTAGCAATCAAGAGCGCTAGTCCTAGTAGTAAAACTTTCCTCATAATTGATTTTTTTGGTTTAATGATAATTCAATTTTATCCATTAACCTTTTATAATGCAAAACCGTTTAGAAAAATTACATTTCAATGTAGGCGTATATTATTTAATAATATTTTATTTTTTTTAATAAAAAAATATTAAATTTCAA
>NZ_SLAP01000001.1 GCF_007126775.1 Cecembia sp.
AACTCATCTCTCAGGACTTCTCCTCCTTCCACTTCCTGACGGGGATTCTCACTTCCTAATGGCGTGATACCGGCCAATTCCATTGCTTTTTGATTGACAAATGAAGCATGACCGGAAGCATGGGCCAAAAACACCGGATTGTCTGGTGTCACTGCGCTCAACTGCTCATGGGTCTGGAAACCTTTCACGGTATTGTCAGGCATCTTGATCCACTTGTCCTGATGCCATCCCCTTCCGGTGATCCATTCCCCAGGTTCTGCATTGGCTGCGGCCTCTGCAACTTTCTCTATGAGTTCATCATAGGTTTGGACGTACATCAGATCTATGTCCAGTTTGTTATAGCCTATGCCCATTAAGTGGGCATGGGATTCTATAAAACCCGGGGTCATGGTTTTTCCTTGCAGGTCTATAATTTCGGTTTCTTTGCCGACAAAAGCTTGGATTTCTTCGGTAGTTCCTACTGCCAATATCAGCCCATTTTTTACCGCCACAGCTTCTGCTTTAGGAGCAGATTCATCTACCGTATAAACAATGCCATTTGTAAATACCAGATCAGCAGCATTTCTAGGCCCCGCATTACAGGCAAAAAGAAGTAAAATCAGTAAGGGTATTAAATAACTATTTTTCATGGATTTTTATTTCTGTTTCAAAACTAGCCGATTTGGATGATAGCTACCAAACCATTCCTGTAATCAAACCTTATAATACTCCACAAACCTTCCCTCAAACCCTGCGACCCTGTCTACCAAATCCAGCCGCTCTTTTTCATCAAAAGCTTGAAATTTTCGGGCCAGATCAATTTTTTCCTGTAGCATCTTGGCATCATCTGCCCCTGTTACCAAAACGGATATGGGAAGGGACCAAGAGAAAAACAAGGCTTCTTCTACACTAAGCACATTGGGGACAATTTTGGGTTTATCTCCATGGTTGAAATGGGAGGTGCCGCCAAAAAAACCTCCATTGGCCAAGGTTTTCATGGCTATAGGAGCAATTCCCTTTTCGACCAATCGGGGCAATACATTCTGAATAAAACTCTTGTAATTGGGGTCAAAGGCGTTTACAGGCATCTGACATACCTGCATGGTATTGGTTTTTTCCAGCATCCTGAGATGAGCCTTGTAGTCCGAATGGCCCGAGAATCCTACATATTTCACTTTTCCACTCTGTTGTGCTTCCATTACCACTTCCAATACACCATTGTTGATCCTGTTGTCTACATCTGTGGGGCTTCCTACCGCATGGATAAACCACAAATCCAGGTAGTCTGTATTCATTCTTTTTAAGCTGCCTTCCAGATGGGCCTTCGCCGTTTTCCCGTCTCTTGCGGTAGACTTGCTTTGTATAAAAGCTACATCTCTGTATTTGGGGCTCAAAAACATACCGTAACGTTTTTCAGCCAAACCGCTTCCATAGGATTCAGCATTGTCAAAAAAACGGATACCGCCTTCCAGGGCCGTTTCAATGGTCTTCTGAGCCTCTTTCTCACTCATTCGGGCAATATGTGCTCCACCTAGCCCTAACATGGTCATATCTATGCCTGTATTTCCAAATTTTCTCTGTGGGAGTAGATCCCCCAATCGGTCCCTGCCAATTGATTGAAAAGCTTGTGAAGAACTTCCTAGAACGCCTGATCCTGATAATGGCAGCATCATCCCAGCAGTGATACCAGCCAATGATTTCAGGAATTTTCTTCTTTCTGCAAGTTTACGCTGCTGCTCAACCTCTGAAATGTTCCATGGCCATTCTACGCAAGTATTGATCTCAGGAAAAAGCACATGATCTGCATTTCCCTTAAAAACCAAGGTGCTTACCTTAAAGTCTGTTAATTTTTCTTTTACCGTTGTCAAAGTTTTTCCTGTAACCGAAACATCGTCCACCAATAAAATACGTGCCCCAATTTGTATTGGAAGCTCCAATTCCTCCAGCAGTTCCGGTGCCTGTCTTTGAGGCTGGTTCTTATCATCCCTGAAATTTACCCGAATGATTCTGAAAGGTTTGGAAATGGTCTTAGCCACCATCTCCGCAGGAATAGAGCCACCTCGACCTATGCCAAGGACAAAATCCACATCAGGAAGGGGATATGCTGCTAGTCGCTGCTGAATACTGTTTAGAGACAATGGAAATTTTTCAGCCATGATTTGAGGGTTAATTGACAGATTTAATTTGGGGAATATTCACTTTCCTTGTCCTTATTTAAGAACATCAACAGAAGGAAATTGATCAATAATAAGACGCCAATACCTGGTAAAGCCCTTGTAATCGAGCTGAGGAAAAAATCCCAGGGTACACTGCTTACCATGGGAATAAAATTCAAAAGAAGGGATGAAATAATTTTAGCGCCCAAATACCCCAAAGGGGCAGCTACCCATTTACTCCAATTCCCATTCAGCAATAAATATGCTATCCCTGTAAACAAGATCAATTCCAAGGTCAAAACAGTCAGAAATTCCCAGTTGGGGTTTCCTGTGATCAGAAAATTTAAAATGGGAGCCAAAAAGGCTATAGGTAAGGCTACTTTCCAGTTATATGCGAATAGCGCAATAAAAGGAATATAAAACATAGGTAATAGAAATGCTCCAATAGGTATCCCGTTTTGAGGAGGGATCAAGTGTACAAAAAATGGAAAAAAAACCGCTGCTACCAATACCATGCTGATGGTCTTTAATCGCGCTATACTAATATTTTTGCTTAAGGATTCCATGTCATTTCCAATGATTTACAGGTATTAAGATAATAAAAAAACCAAACAAATAATTGTAATTCAGTATATTGGTTCGGCATACATGGGTTCAAGATGGTATCCTGCATCTTTCAGCAATTGAATTACCCCCATTTCTGAGGCCAGGTGCCCAGAGCCCACTGCAATAAATGAAGGTTGATCCCTGATTAAGGCTTCTATTGTAGGAATCCAGTTTTTATTCCTGCTAGCAAGAAGAATATCTCCATACTCTTTGAACATATCGGCTTCTGTGATCAATTCATATAAACGATCAATATCCTCTTCCAGGTAGGCGCTGACCAAGGCTAAAAACTCATCCATGCTTTCTTTATCAGTCACCATTTTCCCAAGATCATCTAATTGTTGTTGGAGAGGAATCTGATCAAAAAGGGATATCTGAAATTCTCCGGTTTCCAAGCCTATCATGGGGATACCTTCCTCTTTGGCTTTTTCTACAAAAAATAATTCATAACTGCCCACATCCTCACAGGGGAGCAATTTGACTAAAATTAAGCTGGAGAGAGCAAAAGGCTTGAAAATTCCAAATTGCTGTAGCCCTACTCCATAATGTTCGGTAAGAAAGGCATCCACTGCCTCTCTGGTTTCTGGATCAAATTCATTCTCTATATTGGCAAAATCCTCATTCATGGATAATTTTTGCATAGCCATCAGTTCGCTCTGATCCGAGAGGTCCAATTCTAGCGCAATTTTTTCTGATGACCGCAAGGCGTTTAAAATTCTGTCATCCATTTTAAATTGATCCTGACAAATAATGTGTATGGTTCCAAATAGGTAGGAATCATGTTCCAGGCCATTTCCGGAAATTTTCCACAAAAGGGAATTATTTTCAGGACTTTGAGCCCAAGCTGGGCAGATTGATCCCAGGTATAAAAAGACAATTTGGAGAAAAAGAAATGTTTTTTTCATCATCGAATCAGATTGGTTGAGAATCTGAATTTACCCAAAAAACCAATTTTAAAAAAGATATTGGAAAATAGCCCAAAGACCACTTGTAATAAAAGTCACACAGATTGTACCCATATTCCATGATATTTGATAATCTGTGTATTTTGCCAGATTTCATACCAGTCTGATTTTATCCAAAATCAGGTATTTAAAGTAAGTTACCAATCAGTAATCAAATATTGAATATTAATGAAGAACCCAAAGGAAACCATGTCTAAAATGAACCCATCAAAAAGAGAATTTCTAAAAAAGTTAGGTGCATTGGGAGCCGGCACAGGTTTATTCGCTGCAAGTCCTCTTGCATCCTGTGACAGTCCCAAAAAAAGTGTAGCAACTGACGCTGGAATTCCTAAAGAAAAATTTAAGGTGACTTTCCTTCAAACTACGGATGTGCATTGCCAAATTCATCCACATGATGAATTGTATTGGGAAGATGGACAGACAGCTTTCAAAAAAGCAGGTGGATATGCCAACCTGCACACCTTTATTCAGGAAGAAAGGGCCAAATCAGAGTATTCTTTTTTAATGGATACAGGAGATATGTTTCAGGGTTCCATGCTTTCTGTTAAAACAGAAGGTAAGGCCATTGTTCCCATTCTCAATGCAATGTCGTATGACTTATACCTTCCGGGAAATTGGGAAGTAGTTTATAATAAAGGGCCCATGCAGCAACTCATGGGGGCTTTGCATGGCAGTAAGGTTTGTGCCAATATGTACCATGACCTTGGGGATGGTAAACGTGGTGAATTGATTTTTCCACCTTATTTTATTTGGACTGTAAATGGGGTAAAGTTTGGTTTCGTAGGCTATAATGACCACTTGATACCAAAAAGACAGTCTCCAGGCTACAGTGAAGGCATAATTTTTACAAAACCTGAAGAGAATTTAGCCTATTATGTAGATGTGCTTAAAAATCAAGAACAATGTGCCTTTGTTGGTATACTTTCCCATACAGGCTTATCCCAAGAAATAGCCCTTTCCAATAATCCGGCCTGTGAAGGTGTAGATTATATTTTCGGTGCGGATACGCACGAAAGGGTAAGAAAACCCATTCAAGGGAAATATGCCAAAGTGGTCCAGCCTGGAGCATTCGGATCCTTCTTGGGTAAATTGGTACTTGAGATAGATAATGGGAAAATTGTTGGAGATGAATATGCCTTGTTAGATATTCCTGCGGATAAAATTAAGGGATCAGACAGGATAGCTAAAATAATTGATGGTGTCGAAGCACCTTATTTGGAAGAAATCAGTGAAGTAGTGGGGTACAGCACTATTCCCCTTTACCGTTATTTTGTCATTGAGAATCCCATTGATACCATGGTAACCGATGCTTTGAGATGGAACATGCCTGATGTTGACTTTGTGCTTTCCAATGGGTTCCGGTTTTGCCCTCCATTGGTTACTCCTGATCAAACAGGAAATATCCCCATTACCAGAGGCTTTATTTATGATATGTTGCCTGTGGACAGTATTGTTAGAAGGGGAGAAGTAACCGGTCAGCAGCTATGGGATTGGATGGAGAAAGAGCTAAACAATGTATTTGCTGAGGATGCTTCCAAAAGGTTCGGTGGATGGGTGATCAAATTCAATGGAATGGATGTTCGTTTTCATGCCTTTGGTGAAGAAAATAAACGTGTAGAATCCATTATGGTAAAGGGAGCACCTTTAGAAATGAATAAAACTTACAGTATTTCAGCATGCGAACGGGAAGGAGATCCTGCAGATGTGGTCTGTAGGATGAACAATGTGAAAAATGTCAAGAATCTTGACCTCACGCTACATGATGTGATGTTGAACTATTTGGCAGAAAATTCTCCTGTGACCCCAAGCCCAAGAGAAGCAGCTGTAGCACTTGATGCACCTGCAACTTTACTTACGCAGGTCAGTGGTGTGGATTATGAATTCAGGTAGGGGGACTTCAATTGATTTTCACTGTTCAGAGGGAAATATTCCTTCTGAACAGTGAAAAATACCTACATTGACTTTAAAGGTCAACCTCAGCTCAAGAAAAGCTGTTTACAAAATTCAATAACGCCTTCTTCTTTGATTTTGTTGCGGCTTTTTCTTTGAAGCCTCCTGTTTCATGACACCCTTGAAAACATAAGGGTGATCTTCCACCACAGGTATTTTTTTACCGATCAGTTTTTCGATATCCCTCAAGTCTTTTAGTTCTTCGGCATCGCAAAATGACATGGCAATTCCTGAATTTCCTGCCCTCCCTGTTCTACCGATTCGGTGAACATACGTTTCAGGTATATTCGGTAAGTCAAAATTAAAGACGTTGGATAATTCGTCGATGTCAATCCCTCTTGCTGCAATATCAGTAGCTACCAAAACCTGTAATTTTCCGCTTTTAAAACCATTCAAGGCATTCTGTCTTGCATTTTGGCTTTTATTTCCATGGATAGCTGCTGCTTTGATATTTTCACGGACTAGAAATTTCACCACCTTGTCCGCACCATGCTTTGTGCGGGTAAAAACCAATGCGGAGCCTATTTTTTCTTCTTTAAGGAGATGGAGCAACAGTTTTGGTTTGTCCGCCTTGTATGTAAGAAAAAGCTGTTGTTGGATTTTGTCAACAGTTGAGGAAGGAGGAGTGACTTCCACAAATGCCGGTTTGGTCAATAAGGAATCTGCCAGTTTTTGAATTTCGGGCGGCATGGTAGCCGAGAAGAAAAGGGTCTGCCTTTTCTTAGGCAATAAAGCAATGATTTTTTTTACATCATGGATAAAACCCATATCCAACATCCTATCCGCTTCATCTAAGACGAATATTTCAAGATGTCTGAGATCTACAAACTTTTGATTGATGAGATCCAGTAATCTTCCCGGAGTTGCTACCAAGACATCCACGCCTCTTTTGAGAGCATTGGTTTGATGAAGTTGGGATACACCGCCAAATATGACGGTATGCCTGATCTCTGCAAATTTTCCGTAAGCAGCAAAACTTTCATCTATCTGAATGGCTAACTCTCTTGTTGGGGTAAGAATTAAGGATTTTATCCCAGGCCTGCGCTGTTTGTGTTCGCTGAGGCGTTGTATGATAGGTATGGCGAAGGCAGCGGTTTTTCCCGTGCCTGTCTGTGCACACCCAAGAAGGTCTCTACCTTCTAATACCAAAGGGATTGCTTGTTGCTGAATGGGTGTGGGTGTTGTGTATCCTTCTTTGGCGACCGCCTTAAGGATAGGGTCAATTATTCCTAAATTTTTGAATGCCATTTTGGCTAAATATAAATTCGCCAAATAAGATGTTGTGTGTTCTAATTTGGCATTGAAATCGATTAAAAGCGGCTTACAACTTGCCGTAATTCTACATAAAGAATGATAAAGGTAGGCTTTTTTTATTTAATTATCAGTAGTGGCACATGGGTGTGGAAGGCCATTTTTAGACTTTCACTTCTATTGAACAGGTATTCGAAGAAGGTTTTGTGCTTATAAAACATGACCAGCAATGCTTCTTCATTTTCCTCCAAATATTCTTTGAGACCTTTCTCTGTATCTTCTTTTTGAAAGATTTTAAAATCCAGTTTTAGGTCAGGATATTGCTCTTTAAGATGTGATTCAAGGCCTTTGAACTCTATGGATTTTTCAAAGTTATTTTCTTTTTGGAGATGGAAAAATTCGTAAGGAAGACTGAGTTCCCGGGTAAGATCAAATAATTTTTTGAAATATTTTTCTTCTTCATTTTGGAGTTCAAGACCAATGGCAATTTTCTTTACTTTGTTCAATTTGGCTGCTTCTGGAACAGCTAATACCGCTGTTTTGCTTTCTTTGATCACATGGCCTGTATTGGAACCAATCAGTGCTTTTTTTATTCCACTTGCTCCCTGTGTCCCCATGACGATCAAATCATATTCTTCCCTGTAGGCAAAAGAAGTCACCGCCGAGGAAACAGTTCCCTGCATTATTTTATAATTAAACTCTAAACCCTCTGCTTTTCCTGCTTCAGTTGCCTTTTTGAGTTCACTTTTGGCCTCTTGTTCTATCTGACCCAGAATTTCAGTAGCTTGGGCCGCAAAATCATAAACTGCATAAAAGGCATAAAATAAGGTGATGGAAGCATGCTCCTTGTGGGCAATTTTTTTAGCAAAATCTAATGCATTAAGCGCATTTTCAGAGAAGTCAGTAGGGACAAGTATTTTCATGGCTTTGAGGTTACTGTTGTCTTAAATTTAATAATTTCAATATATTAAGGATTTGATAATTAATTACTGATTTTTATCAGTTAGTCACTTAATTTTCTTCCAACAAGGCGAACTAGATCTGCCTCTCCAGAATGCCCGATGCCTTCATTCAGAATATCATTTCCTTCGAATTCATATTCCCACGTTATACCTGGAAAATCAGACTTGATTTCCTTGATTGCATAAAGCATTTCAGCATTTTTGGGCCCACCTGATGAAAATTTAAGCTGGTTCTTGCCAAAACCTTCAATTATCAATAGCCCATTTTCTTTGATCATTGCTTCAAATCTGGCATGGATTTGAGCCCTTATACTGGAAGGAAGGTGAAAATAAATAAGTGCAATTACATCAAATTTCGTACCCTCATGAATAAATTTTTCAATATCACAAACTTGGTATTCGATATCAAGTCCGTTTTTTCGGGCTTTTTCCAAGGTATGCTTCTTGGCAATGGGGCTTTGATCAAGGGCCAGTACTTTCCAACCCTTGGATGCAGCAAATAAAGCATTTCTACCTTCTCCTTCTCCTGGGAGCAAAAGATATCCAGGTGAAAGCGATTGCAACTGTATTTTCAAAAACCGATTTGGCTCTTCTCCGTAAAGGCCGGGTGTTTGGGTGAACTTTTCATTCCAAAAATCTACATTCATAATTATTTATAGTTTTAATTTTGATCAATATCTATTTTTGATCAGCTTGTCTGTAAAATTGCAACATTTTTGAGCACAATCAGTAGAACTATTGTCACTTAAGATCCGAATCATGCGTTTTTACTTGATTATAATTTTACTGCTTTTTAGTAATTTGACCAATGCCCAATTCAATACCCGCTTGAATTTGGAATCATCCTACGGTTTTATTATTGCACATTCCCCTGAATTACAGCCTTTTGCTCAAAATAATCCATATGGGTTTAGCCTTCAATATCAAATGATGGGTTTATCTGAAAAAAAATGGGCAGCTTGTAACTGTTTTCATTATTTGGGCATACAGGTCAGTCATTATAATTTTGCAAATAGGGAGACTTTGGGCACAGCAAGTAGTCTCTCAGGGACTTTTGAACCGATTATCTGGCGTCATCCCAAATGGACTTTCAGCATCCTTTCAGGTATGGGATTCACCTATTTGGACCAGGTTTTTGATGAGGAAAACAATCCTGATAATGTCTTTTTTAGTTCGAAATTGAGTTTTCTCCTTTTTCTGACACCTAGGTTAGCATATGCCATCAATGATGATCTTGCACTTAGTTTTTCCTTGGCTTACAATCATATTTCCAATGGGGGACAAAGGCAGCCCAACAAAGGAATTAATTTTCCAATGATAGGAGTAGGAATGAGCTATTATCTAAAAAATGAACAACTGCCTAAATATTCCCTATATGATGAAGATAGACAAATCTCATTTTTTTTGGAAGGCGGTTTGACAACACGGAGAGCAAAAGGACAGGAAGGTAGATTGCCCAGTTTTTCTTTGGTTTTTGGTGCTATTAAACCTTTGAGCGCAATTAATGGACTAGGTGCGGGACTTGAGGTCAATAAAGATTATTCCTTGACTGTAAACAACAGCCGCTTAGAGTCGATCATGCCATCGCCCTACATAGCCCACCATTTTCTATTTGGAAAATTCGATTTCAGTCAAAGAATGGCAGTATATACGCAAAAGCCTATAGGATATGTTGAGAACCTATTTTACCAACGTTATTTACTGAAATATCAGTACTTCAAAAACTTTTCTATTGGTATTTCATTGAAGGCACATGGACATGTAGCTGAAAATATTGATCTTAGAATGGGCTTTGCATTTTAAAGCCCTTACAATTTTTTTCTAATAGCAATTGGGGCTGCAATACAGGATTCAGGGATGTCGAATGCATCGGTTAGAGAGATGGCATCTTTTCTTATGTCCCAACACAGTTGATTGACCATTTTTCTGATGGCCTTCGTTTTTACGCCCTCCATGTAGCCTTGTTCTAAGTACCAGCCTCTATTTTTTTCAATAGTAAATAATGCAAAAAGTTGACAGAGTTGGGTAAGTATGGTCTTACAGGACTCTTTGGTCATATCCTGTATTTTACGCTGGAAATTTTCAAGAATGACCCTTTCAATATAAGCCTGACTAACATTGACCAAATGGTGTTGGACCACATTAAAGGCATCAAAAGAATCCATTCCATCGTCAATATGTCTTTTGATCCTTTGTGCTGCACTGCTCAAAATTGCCCTTTCCCGGTACCGAAAAGCACTGAGGTGAAAGTCCAAATCCAAAAGGTGGCTCTCGTCCGTATTCCTGGTAACCATCGGATTTTTTTCTGTAATGCTTACTTTAGCCTGATTGGCAATGTAATTAAATACAGTAAACATATTCATATCACTGAATTCCTGTCTAAATTCAGTCAGTCTGTTCTTGGCCACCAATTGCATCAATACCACATTATCACCTTCAAAAGTGGTGTAAACATCTGTATCGTTTTTCAGATCATCAATTCGGTTTTCAGAAAGATAGCCTTTTCCACCACAAGCCTCACGGCATTCCTGAAGGGTGCTGGTAGCAAACCAAGTAGTGTAAGCTTTTAGGCCTGCTGCCAGGGCTTCAATCTCCTGTGCATCTTCTTCAGATTGCTGTATATAACGTGTTGTTAGGTATTTAAGAGAAAAATGCAGGGCATAAACTGTAGCCAAAGGTGGTATCAAGCGCCTTTGATGCATGCGGTAATTGAGTATGGGAACCTCTTCTCCTCCAACTGGGCCAAACTGCTTCCTTCTGTTTCCATATCGAATGGCAATGGTAAGCCCTGTTTTGCTGGCTGATAAAGCTGATCTGGGAATTCCAATTCTACCTCCCACCAATGTCCCTAACATGGTGAAAAACCTTTTATTGTCCGAGCTTATGGTACTTTCAAATTCTCCATTTTTATTTATGGAGGAGAATCTGTCCAACATATTTTCTTTAGGGATAATGACATGATCGAAGTATATCACCCCATTGTCCACACCATTAAGTCCCATTTTTTTACCGCAATCCGTTATTCGAACCCCCTTTAAAAGATTTCCGGATGGATCTCTTAAGGGGACAATAAAGGCATTCACACCATAATCTTCGTCATTGATGATCAATTTTGCGAATACAGTAGCCATTTGGCCGTGAAGTGCCGCATTGCCTATATACTCTTTTCTTGCATCAGGATTAGGGGTGTGAATAGAAAAAGTGCCATTTCCATGGTTATAGGTAGCTGTAGTTTCCAAGCCTCTGACATTGGAACCATGTCCGGTTTCTGTCATGGCAAAGCAACCGGGCAGTTCCAGACTGCCTATTTCTTGGAGGTATTTCCGGTGGTGTTTTTGTGTACCTAAAAAATATATGCTCATGCCCCATAACCCAAATTGAACACCAAATTTAATGACCATACTCAGGTCATGGTAAGATAAGGTTTCCATGATGGTGAAATATCCTTCCATATCACCTTTTCCCCCTGCAAATTCTGGGTAAGCCCAAGAACCAAAGCCTTGATCTGCTAAAGCTTTACACCATAGCAGAACCTGTTCCCGTTGCTCCTCCAAACTCTGGTATTCTATAAATGCAAATGACGGATCTGAAATAACGGTCTTTACTTTATTGATCAATTTTGCCTGATTTCCGTTGAGCAGCGCTATCATTTCGGAAATATCAAAATTGCTTTCTGCATGTTGCTCTCCTGTCAGGGTCTCATGCCCTTTCGTAAAAATAAAGCGTGCTTCCCGTCCTACTATGCCTAATGCAATTTCAGCGGATAAAAAGGATTGCATTTCATCGTCTGACAGCCTGATCTCAGGATCATATTTTTTTGCCAATGCCAGACTGATATCAGTTAGTGTAGCTGTTGCGCCCAAATCAAGTTTTTGTACTTCTTTCCTCCAACTTTTAAGTGTTTTTGAGGCAGGCGCTTTTTGAGGATTAAGGTTTTCTGTAAGAAAAGCCCGCTCCTCATTGCCTATACCTTTTACCTCTGTGATGAGTTGATGCATCACCCTGATTTCTGAAGGAGTAAGTACTGCATCTTCCCATAAGGTGTAATAAAAGGGTATAAAGAGATACAGCCTAGGCTGTTTTTTGATGAGTGTGGATTGGAGCATTGCTTGAATATTTCCTAAAAATCTAGTGAAAAAAAGGGAAAATGGCAAATCAAAAAATCAAAATGAAAAATTCCGGAATAAGTTCCGGAATTTAAGCACCTTCTTCTTCCATTTGTCTATATGCCAAAATCCCTCCCAGTAAATTCCTTACTTTTGTGAATCCTCTGGTTTCCATGAATTTTTTGGCATTTCCACTGCGGGCACCTGAGCGGCACTGTAATACAATTTCTTTGTCTTTGTATTCCTCCAATTCATCTAATTCATATGGAAGCTGGCCCAATGGAATATTTTGTGCTCCTAAATTATCCTCCTCATACTCCCATTCTTCCCGCACGTCAATGAATACAAATTCTTCATTATTTTGTAGCTTCTCTCTTAGTTCTGATACGTTGATGTCTTCCATTTGTTTATTTGACTAATATTCTGAATGATTTTTGTTCTTCGCCCTGAATGACCTGAATGAGGTATACCCCCGTTTGCATCCCTACAAAATTAATCAATTTGCCATCTTTTTGGACATTTTCTATTGGAAGTTCTAATCTTCTTCCAAAATTATCGAATATATATATATCATCGACCTTCCCTTCTATATTTAACCAGTCGGACACAGGATTAGGATATACCCTGATTGATGATTCCGTCTCATTTTGTTCTTCGATCAGGGGTTCTTCACTCAGGTGAACCCGGATCATTAGTGACCCATCAACAATGGTATTTTGCTGCCAACTTCCTGAAACATTAAAAAATATTTCACTTCCATTATCAAAGGTTTTGTCTAAGCCCACATAGATGAAATCATTGGTAAATTGGGTAAAACCAACGAAAAAAGAGCCATCTATTCGGACATTTTCTTCCAATTCAAAATAAGCAAAAGCTTCCAATGAGTCTTTTTCCGGGATAAATACTTCTTTTACAAAAACAGGTTCATTGTTAAGGTTGGTCCAAATCATCAGGTCAATAAATGTATTGGCCTGCAAAAAATTGGTGAAATTAATGCTGATCCCTTTAACAAAAACAGGGTTTTCAGTCTCGAATCTATTGGCCAACATGCCATTCCTTTGGTTGATTCCAGCAGAATAGTCTACTTTACCATCGTCATAGGCATAGAAGTCTCTAATGGGGATGATGGTTCTAACGGTATCATTCACCTTCAAATTTACCTCTTCAAAAAGAATACTGTCTCCATCAACAATTTGAAACAGTGGTCCATCTCCAGAACTGATATAGGTAATCAATTCCAGGTCCGTCTCTCCCTCAGGAATAGGAATGCTTCCAAAATCACTGCTTAAAAAAAGTCTCCGCTCATTTGCTAGTGGAACTGGATTAAAGGGGGTATTGCTATTGATGCTCTTGATAAGCGTGTTGTTACTTTTGTCTCTCAGTTCAATGGAGTATTCCATTGCCCGAAACCTGTTTTCAAGATTATTAAATTCATTGGAAGAATTGCTCCAGATGGAAGTACTTTTACTGCGCAACTCAATAAGGGGAACAGCAGAAAATTTGCCTAATGGCCTTCCATTGGTTTGTGTAAGCGCTCTGTCCGGGAAGAAAAGATCATTCGAATTACGGTTTTTATTTAAATATATGTAATCCAATAGCCATGAGTCAAAAGGGCCTGAAGCCCTTCCACTTATTTGAAACCTGAATTGAAAGTTTTCATGTTGAAAATCTTCGGATACCTGTATGATTTCTGGCGTAAAAAAGAATTGTTCTTCATCTAAATCTCCCGAAACACTCCAAACCTGAATCCAATTTCCTGCTGTATCCAAGAAAAATAAGTTGAGGTCATCATTGAAGTCTGGCAATTCAGCTTTGCCACCGGGCTGCCAATAAAAACTTAAAAAAACCGTATTCCTTTCGGCTTCACTTAGGCCGGATAAATCGATTACCCTGGAGCTGATCCTATCTGTTATGCCTTGTTCTACCAAAACATTTGAATATGGTCTTCCCCGTTCATCAACGCCATCCATCAAAAGAACACCCAAACTCGGTGCTGCATTGCCAACAGTAAAAGACTGCGTGGTGCCTTCGTTGATCCACTTTTCAGGGTTAATTCCCGGGCTTGAAAAATCTTCCCAAAATGGCAGGTTTAACGGCTCTTCATTGAACCTGGCATTGACAATATCTTTTTTTTGATCAGGTTTTATAGGTGTAGGAAGTTGCTGCAGCTGTGCACTAACCGATTGGCAAAATGCCAAAAGGATATAAGTGATAAAAAATAGCACCACAACATTTCGCTGTACCATTAAATTCTTAATTAATTTTTACATCAGAAATCCAAATATCAATAGATTCCCCAGTTTTTACTTCTGCGCCAGCCGGAGGCATTTGTCGGATAATGATTCCCGAAGAAATCGTATCTGTCTGCACATAATTGATTCTTCCCAGACGTAATCCTGATCCTAAAATAAGGAATTCTGCATCCACTTCATCCAATCCGATCAAATTGGGAACATCCAGAATTTGATTGCCCAAACCATCCCCTATAACCAAGTCAATCTGAGACCCCTTGGGAATCTCAAACCCTTCAGGAATATCTCGCCCTCTATAACGCTGTTCAAGTACTACATTAAAGGTAATGTCAGGTATATATATAAATTCCCCTCGAATAAGACCCATATTGTCAAGAATCTCCTGGGCATTTTTTAAAGGAGCATTGACCAGATTGGGCATTTTGATCAAAGGGGCATTTTGTGAGTTGAGCGTAACATATACTTTACGCCCTTGTTTCACCTTACTCCCTGATTGAGGATTCTGTTTAAGAACAGTTAAAGCCGGCAATTCTGCATTATAACCACTGTCTAAAGAAACCTCAAATAAGAGATTCCTTTCTTCTAGATAACTCTGTAAACGATTGTACTCAAAGCCTTCAAGGTCTGGAACACTGACTGTCTGCCCATGATTGGTGTAAGCAGGCAAAAAGACTTTTAAAAAAAGAATTGCCAAGAGCAGCACCAGGCCAATTACCAAAAATAAATGTATGAATATTTTTTTGGCGGATTTTTTAAAATCACTCATGAAATTTTGAATGGGTTACTATACAAACGTATAAATTTATGATTAATTTTTACAATCATCCTTAACTATAAAATGGCAATCAAAGAATAAGCCAATTATTCTCCAGGAGCAGTAATTCCATGCAATCAAAAAAGAATCCATTCATTTATACCCCTTGCCCATGATTATCGGATTATCAGTTTCCGGGTTTCAGTGACCGATTGACTGGTTATCTTCACAATAAATAATCCTTTTGAGAAATTTTGCGAACTGAAGGTATATGTTTGGTTAAGTGTATTGGGATAATCTACATCGTGAACCAAAGCTCCCGTAGCAGAAGTGATTTGAATATTTACAGTTTCAAATCTAGGAAGATTGAAAACAATATTGAATACATCACTAGCTGGATTTGGATAAATGATGGTATTCCCTAAGCCGGGATCTACAGGCTCAGGATTCGCCGATAAGAACAGTTCAAGATTATTCAGGTAAATGATGCTGTTATTTTCATCTCCACCTTCCAAAACTACTGCTACCCTCACCATGGATTTATTAGTTCCAGCAAATTCTGTTAAATCGATAAATTCCCTGAGGAAATCAGAAGGGTCATTTGGATTCGGATCCGAGGAATTTACAGTTGTCAATTCAGAACCGGCTTTACTAAATACCTCTTCATATGTAACACCACCATCATCACTTGCCAATACCAACAAGCGGGTAGAAGCACTTACCGGACCGGCAGCCCTGTCAAAGAACAAGGCGGCCTGTTGGGAGGACCTTAAGTCAAATAGGGGAGAGCCCAACCAATAAGAATTAGGACCTGAACCTGGATCTATTCTGGCCACATTACTGGAAGAGGAACCGACTTGTAAAGGTGACAATGTCCAGGCACGGAAGTTGTTTTCAGGATTGATAGTTGTCCATGGTGTCAGATTCACCATGTTGTTAAAATTCTGCCTCCAAGGTACCCTTATATTTTCCCTGTCTATTACAACATGCCTGTCCAAATTGATAGGATCTCGCTGGTTCTGATCAAAATTCGGAAATTCAAGGAGGTAAACCAGCCTGTTGACCCCATCACGGGTAGAAAGAGGTAGGTTAATCAATGTAGAGTCTCCTGGATCTACATTTGTACCTCTTGCCAAGAAGGATTGCCTTGGTGAACCATTGGTTGTACGCCTGAATACAAAACCTGAAACAGCTAAGTTACCCGTATTTTTGACCATAATGGACTCTGCTTCATGATTTCCGTTGGAAATGGGAGTTGGGTTGATCAGCTCAGTGAGCTGTAAGTCATAGCGGTAAAATTCTTCCGATAAAACTTCAATCTCTTTCAGATAAATATTGTTTCCAAAACCATTTCTGTTGATAAAAGCAATCCTAACACTTCCAAATTCAGCAAATGGAGCCAAATTGACAATTTCTCTTCGGAATTCATTTTCATTTCGGGGAAAAAATTCATTCAATTTAGGCTCTGAGGTTTGAAGGAATACCCTGTCTTTATTGTAAGGAGCATCGATAATTTCAAATGTGTTTCCACAATCCACTGATATGGCAATTATCAAATTGTCCCCAAACCCTTGGGCATTGTATGGAGCATGGGCCATTTTAAAGGTTAGCTGCGAATTGGGAAAAGCAGATAGATTGATCTGTGGAGAAATCAGGAAATCAAGTTCACCACCTGCATCATACTCATAATTCTGAATCCTGATAACCTCCTGCACATTACCACCTAGTGTTAGAGGGAAAATTTCCCATGTCAAATCATTGTCGGGGTTGTCTACCACCCAAGAATTTCCAAAATCCTCCATTCTGAAGATGTAGGGCAATTGTAGTTCAGGTTGAAGGAATGGACTAGAAACCACTGAATTATTTGTAGGATTGGGGTCAATAGATCCATTTACTTCCATGATATTGACCTCAAAACTATTGCTGTTTTCGCTTAATGTAATGGTATTGAAGCGGACAGTATCAGCATCACCGGTTTCTAAATTTAGAGGAAGGTTGAGGCTCTGTAATAGATTGCCGTTATTTCTTATTTCAATAGTGGCAGAAATAATACGGTTGCTACCAGCATTGAAAATGATAATTTCAGGCTCCAATGTAAGCTCACAAACAAAATCCTGTGGATTGATCAGGCGTTCTATTCCCAAATCATTATCCTGTAAAACAGGCTCCACTGTTGCCCTGCCATTTACCAAACTTGCTCTTCTGGGACTGTTTGCGAGTACAACTTCCATTCTTTCCACTTGCCCCTGCGTAAAGATATTCATACAAACATCAGTGGTATAATCCATGTAATTTTCAACCATATCCCTGGTGTTACAAGTTACCCTAGGGGAGGTCCTACAGATGGTATTGGGCCCATCTTGATTGGGTGTATCACTCACAAAATCATCGGCATTGCAATCTCCATCACCCCAAATGTGTCTTAGTCCTAAAAAATGACCTACTTCATGAGTAAGGGTTCTTCCTCTAGAGCCGGAAACAGCCGATCCCCCCTGTCCGAAATAGCGAAAATCTACTGTTACGCCATCTGTTTCTCTCGAAGAAGCAGGAAAGCTCAAACCTGGTAAATCAGAAACCGGGAAAGTAGCATAACCAATAAACGGGTTGACCAATGGGACAACCCAAATATTTAAATAATCTTCTGGAGGCCAAAGTGCCAATTGACCTATTAAACCTGCATCGTTGGGGCTGTAAGTATTGTTCGGACCTTGCACCCTATGAACTCCGTCCGTTGGTAAACCCCGAGGATCTTGCTTTGCAAGCACAAACTCTATTCTAGAATCTGCAGCAACTCCTAAAAATTCTTGTGGTGTTTGGGATGCATCTGGGTTTTGCCTCCTAAAATCTTCATTGAGTGTTCTTATCTGCGATTCTATCTGTGAAAAAGGGATGTTGGACCCTTCTCCTACTGGCGTACCGTTGTGAATCACGTGGACTACTACCGGAATTAAAATCACATCTTCCGAAGTCCTGGCTTCTGCAGATGGGCGTAACTTTCTTTCTTTGACTTTAGCCTGCATCCAGGACTCAAAATATTCCTTGCTTCCGTATACGCCTAATTTTTCTTCTTGGAGTTTTTCGAAGTGGGTCGCCGCGCACCTTTCATCATGGATATGTTGAAAGCTTTTGCCAAAAAAATTCTGAGAAAATGTGGTATTGGTAAGTATAAACATAAATAAGGATAGGAAAAGCCCTATCCTTACAGGAAAAGTAATCATTTTCATGTCAGATATTTTAAGCAACGGCAACATTGATGGCCTCTACCTTTACGATTTGAGGTATGTCTCTTTTGATGGCTTCTTCAACCCCTGCTTTTAAGGTCATGCTGGACATTGGACAAGAACTGCAGGTGCCAGTAAGTTCTAACTTCAACACCATGTCCTCAGTTAATTCAACAACCTTCACATTTCCACCATCTGCTTCCAAATAAGGTCTGATACTATTCAAAGCCTTTTCTACTTTTTCAATCAATTCTGTATTCATCTCAATTTTATCAAATTCTGACTTGAACCACTTCTGTTTTTGTTGCTTCCGCATTTCTAATGGCTATTTGCCTGGCAACATTTTCTGCAAGGTTTGAAAAAGCATCCTGGGTTATCCCTTGCCTCAAAACAGCTGGATACCCAATATCTCCACTTTCTCTAATAGACTGAACTATTGGTATTTCCCCCAAAAAGGGAACACCGAATTTTTCAGCCAATTTTTGTCCTCCTTCTTTGCCAAACAAATAATATTTGTTGTCAGGCAATTCTTCTGGGGTAAAATAAGCCATATTTTCCACAACACCTAAAACAGGTACGTTTATTTGAGGCTGTTTAAACATACTGAGCCCTTTGGTAGCATCTGCCAGTGCTACTTTTTGAGGTGTGGTGACTATTACCGCACCTGTGACAGGAACGGTCTGTACCATGGTCAAATGGATATCCGAGGTGCCTGGAGGCAGGTCAATTAACAGGTAATCCAGCTCTCCCCATTCAACATCTCCAATAAACTGCTTGAGTGCAGAACTGGCCATTGGGCCTCTCCATACTACAGCAGAGTCAGCTGGGGTAAGAAAGCCTATAGACATTAGTTTTACTCCATATTGCTCTATGGGAATGATCACATTTTTTCCATCCACTTGCTTTACGGAGGGTTGTTCCGCTTCTACATTAAACATGGTCGGTATGGAAGGACCTGAAATATCTGCATCAATCAAACCTACTTTCGCCCCTGTATTTGCCAATGCAACAGCAAGATTACTCGCTGTAGTCGATTTGCCGACACCACCTTTGCCCGAAGCAATGGCGATGATGTTTTTCACCAAAGGCAAAAGTGGCGCATTATCCCTTGCAGTGGTTACATTCGAAGTCATGAAAATATCAAGTTCAATATCCTCACCAAGAGCATTTTCCAACGCTTCGATACAATTATTTTTGATGACTTCTTTGAGAGGACAGGCAGGCGTAGTTAACACAACCTTGAAACTGATTTTTTTTCCACTTATATCAAGCCCTTGAATCATTCCCAAAGTCACCAGATCTTTTTTAAGGTCTGGATCTTCAACTGTGGCAAGGGCTTTTAGTACAACTTCTTTAGTAATCGACATATTTTCTTTTTAATTACCCGCAAATTAGTTTACAAATGTGCTAATTTAAAAGACGGATGAAAACATTAAAGTATTAAAATATCAAACCTCTATTTTCATCAAATAGTTTCGTGAATAGTTTATCCTGTATTTGAAAGAATACTTTTTATCTTTGGAATCTAAGGAATTCAACATGGCGATTAGCAGAGCTACCACGGACAAAGTAAAGGACCGGGCAGACATTGAAGAAATTGTAAGCGACTATTTACCCTTAAAGAAAAAAGGGCAAAATCTTTGGGCCTGTTGCCCATTTCACAACGAAAAATCACCTTCTTTTTCTGTTTCTCCGGCAAAACAAATATACAAGTGCTTTGGCTGCGGAAAGGCGGGAGATCCTATCCAGTTTGTGATGGATATTGAGGGAATAGGATTCAATGAAGCCATCCGTCAGTTGGCAGGAAAGTATGGTATTGAGATTGAGGAGGATCAAAATGTGACGCCAGAGGACATACAAGCCTACAATGAAAGGGAAAGCTTATACATTGTCCTCAATTATGCCAAAGATTTTTTTGTGAACAACCTCCAAGTAGAGGAAGGAAAAACCATAGGTTTAAGTTATTTTAAGGAAAGAGGCTTTACTCAGGAAATCATAGAAAGATTTGAATTGGGATATGCCCTTGATGGTTGGGATTACCTCTTACAAGCCGCACAAGCATCCGGGCATTCTATCGAACTGCTGCTCAAAGCGGGACTAATTCTTCAGAAAGAGGGAGATAGCACAAGATTTTATGACAGATTCAGAAGCAGGGTAACATTTACCATTCATAATCTTGGAGGTAAGCCGATTGGTTTTGGTGCCCGTTTGCTTACCCAGGATAAAAAACAACCCAAATACATCAACTCCCCGGAGACAGAAGTCTATCATAAAAGTGACATCCTCTATGGTATTTTTCAGGCAAAAAAATCAATAAGGGAAAAAGATAACTGCTACTTGGTTGAGGGGTATACCGATGTTATATCCCTCCATCTGGCAGGAATTGAAAATGTGGTAGCTTCCTCTGGAACTTCGCTTACAGAAAACCAGATCAAGTTAATCAAAAGGTTTTCTGATAATATTACCGTCTTGTATGATGGGGATGCTGCAGGAATCCGTGCCTCCCTTAGAGGAATTGACATGATTCTTGAAGGTGGCCTGAATGTAAAAGCAGTGGTCTTTCCTGAGGGCGAAGATCCAGACAGCTACGCTAGAAAAGTGGGTGCTGCCGCTTTCAGTGAATACCTGCAGGATAAAGCCCAGGATTTCATTTCTTTCAAGATCGGACTTTTTGCCGAAGAAGCTGCAAAGGATCCCATCAAACAAGCGGATCTGATCAAACAGGTAGTTTCCAGCATTTCCAAAATACCAGATCCTGTAATAAGGACTGTTTATATCAGACAGTCTGCCACATTGCTCGAGGTGGATGAAGAGATCATTCAAACAGAGATCAATAAAATCTTTCTCAAATCCCAAAAAGACCGGCAATTCAAAGAGCAAAGAGAAAGTACAGCAACTTTTGTTGAAGATCTTTTACCGGTAAAAGAGGAAGCGGTCTCCCACAAAATGCTTATTGCAATTCAGGAACGTGAAATGCTCAGACTTTTGGTCAACTATGGATTCGAGATGGTTTCTGAAGAACTTCATGTATGCCAATACCTATTGCAGGAAATAGAGGAACTGGAATTTCAAACCCCTTTGTATACGAAAATTTTAAATATTTATAAAAATGCCCTCTTGGAAGGTGTACTTCCACAGCCAGAATATTTTTTACAAAATGACGATGCAGAAATAAAAAAAGAGGTGATTCATATGATCACAAGAAAATACGAACTGTCTACTTTATGGGAGAGTAGACATCAGATTTTTACCCATCATGAAGCAGATGATCTTGCCAAAACAGTATATGACAGCATTTTACACCTGAAGAAAAAAGTCATAAAGAATATGCTTGAAGAAGCCAAAACAAAAATCAAAGAGGCGGAAAGTGAAAAAGCAGATGAGGCGATTATCAATGAGCGTTTGTCTGTTTATATGGAACTAAAGAAATACCAAGTGGAGATCGATAGACAACTGGGGATTGTTATTAGTTTTTAACCAAACTTTCGTTGGTATTTAGCGGTTAAACTCAAGAAAGGTGATAATTTTACATCGATAAAACCCAAGTATTGAAAATATAATGTCAAAAGAATTTAAGCTTGATCCAATAGAGGATGCTATAGAAGCGATAAAAAATGGAGAAGTGATCGTTGTTGTAGATGATGAGGACAGGGAAAATGAAGGTGATTTTGTGTGTGCTGCAGAAAAAGTTACTCCTGAGATTATCAATTTTATGGCAACCCACGGTAGGGGACTGATCTGTGCACCTTTAATTGAGGATCGTTGCGAGCAATTGGGTTTGGAATTAATGGTCGGTCATAATACCGCAGCTTACGAAACTCCTTTCACAGTTTCAGTAGATCTCATTGGTCATGGATGTACTACAGGTATTTCTGCCAGTGATCGGGCAAAGACCATCAGGGCCCTTGTGGATGACAGTATCCATCCGGATGAACTAGGTAAGCCTGGACATATTTTCCCGTTAAAAGCCAAGAGAGGAGGAGTACTGAGAAGAGCTGGACATACAGAGGCAGCCATAGATTTTTCCAGACTGGCAGGCCTATCACCTGCAGGTGTATTGGTTGAGATCATGAACGAAGATGGAACAATGGCCAGGCTTCCTGACCTTGTCAAAGTAGCAGAAAGATTTCGGCTGAAATTGGTTTCCATCAAAGATTTAATAGCTTACCGTTTAAAAAATGAATCTCTGATTAAAAGGGAAATAGGAGTCGAAATGCCTACTGTTTGGGGAAATTTTGATTTGATAGCCTTCAGGCAGACGAATACAAATGAACTTCATTTGGCCCTAATCAAAGGTTCCTGGGAAGCAGATGAACCTGTTTTGGTAAGGGTTCATTCTTCTTGCATAACAGGCGATATATTCGGTTCTTGTAGGTGTGATTGTGGCCCCCAATTGCATAAGGCCATGGAAATCGTAGAACATGGAGGCAAAGGAGTGGTTCTTTATATGAATCAGGAAGGAAGGGGAATAGGTTTGATCAATAAACTCAAAGCATACAAACTTCAGGAACAGGGTATGGATACGGTTCAGGCGAATCTGGCCTTGGGTCTCCCTATGGATAAAAGAGATTATGGGGTAGGAGCCCAAATTTTGAGGGACCTGGGTGTAAGTAAAATCAGATTGATTTCCAATAACCCCACCAAGCGTGTTGGACTTTTAGGCTATGGGCTGGAAATCGTTGAGCAAATCCCTATAGAGATTTCGCCAAATCCGCATAATGAAAAGTACCTCATGACCAAAAGGGATAAGATGGGTCACGATATTTTAAAGAAGTAAACAATCAAATACAATTAATTGGAGTTCTTCTGCAAGAATATTTGGAACAAATCAACCAAATTATAAAAAAATTCGTTATCATGTGTAAGGATGAAGACTAACGATTTTGATTATGAGAGCCCTATTTAGCATATTAATATTTACCTTCTTTCTTGGAAATGTAAATGGCCAGGGAAGTCAGTTTCCCTCTCAGGTTTGGCACAAAGGCCAAATTGTTGCAGAAAATGGTCAGGTCCATCAAGGCTTGGTGAAATATGACCTGGAGAATAATGTGGTTCAATTTCAGGATGTGGGCATCAAGACTTTTGGGGCTTCCAATGTGAGACAATTTGAAATATTCGACGAAGTTTATGGAGGTATAAGGACATTTTATACCCTACCTTACTCCACTACAGGCGACTATGAAACGCCCATGTTTTTTGAAATTCTGACCGAAGGCAACGAAATTGTACTTTTATGCAGAGAACAAATTGTAATTGATAACAGAGGGATGGGCATGGGTGCAATGGGAATGAATCCCTTATGGGGACCGCCGATGGGAGGAGGAGCATATAAATTAGCTTTTAATTATTATTTTATCAAAGACGGAAGATTGCAGCGGTATTCTCTCAAAAAAAGAGAACTTTTGGACATATTGGGTGATAGATCTGATGAAATTCAATTGTTCATGAGAAAGAACAGGCTTTCGCATGATAAAAGAGGAGATTTACTTAGAATAACAGCATATTATAATCAAATAAAGTAATTTTTATGTCAGATAAACCATTGATTTTGGTTTCAAACGATGATGGGATTACATCAAAAGGCATCAGGGTATTGGTCAACGTTATGAAAAAACTGGGAGATGTAGTTGTAGTAGCTCCCGATAGCCCTCAGTCAGGAATGGGGCATGCCATCACCATAGGAGAAACACTTCGTCTTTATGAAGAAGATATTTTTGAAGATGTAAAGGCGTACAAGTCCAGTGGCACACCGGCAGACTGTGTGAAACTTGCCAAACATTATGTCCTCAAAGACCGGAAACCAGATTTAATTGTTTCCGGAATCAACCATGGGAGCAATACCTCTATATCAGTACTTTATTCCGGGACAATGTCTGCAGCCATAGAAGGTGCCTTGGAAGGTTATCCTTCTATAGGATTCAGCCTTTGCGATTATTCTTCAAAAGCAGATTTCAGTCATACGGAAGATTATGTTTATAAGATTGCCAAACAGGTTTTGGACAATGGGATGGCAAAAGGAGTTGCTTTAAATGTCAACTTTCCCCCCAAAAGAAATGAGTCCATCAGAGGTGTTAAAGTTTGCAGGCAGGCACATGCCAAATGGCAGGAAGAATTTTCTGAGCGCTTTGATCCCAACGGTAGAAAATATTTTTGGATGGCCGGTAATTTTGTGAATTTTGATAAAGGTGAAGACAATGACGAATGGGCAATAGCCAACAATTTTGTCTCGATCGTTCCTTGTCAATATGACTTAACAGCCCATCACGCGATCAATCAAATCAATGAGGAATGGGATTGGAATGACCTTTAAAAATTGACTTATTTTAAGGCAGGTTGGATGACCTGCCTTTCTTCTTAAAAGAAATATTTATAGAAAAATTTGAATTTTTTTTTAGTTTTTGATTAGATTTATGACGCCATAATTATTGTGTAATCCTGTGATATACAGTAATTTACTTATTTCCATGAGGAAAAACATTTATTTGTTTTTGTTCTACTTTATTTTGTATTGCTATCTCAGAATTTGAGTTTAGTAAAATAGATTTTCGTTTGATATGCGCAAAGTTTTATTTTTAATGATAGTGCTTCAACTTTTTAATTTTGACTTGAAGGGTCAAATTGAAAATGAATTGGATAGTTTAATGATTTATTTGGAAGATGTAGAACCAAAAGAAAGGGGATTGGTCCTTAACAGATTTTCATTTTTACTGAGGGAAAAGAACATCACTCAAGCCTTTGAATTTGCCAATGAAGCTGAAAAAATCGGGATAGCCATCAATGACTCTTTAATTATGGCCCATGCCAAGGAAAATCTGGGATGGATCTATTACAGGTCAGGTGTTTGGGATAAGGCATTTAGGTACTCAAGAGACGCATATACCATCAGCTATCAGATCAAAGATAATAAGGGATTGGCCATGGCCATGAATAATTTGGGTGTAATTTATTACAAACAAAAAAATTATGAGGAAGCTATCAAGAAATTTAAGGGAGCTTATTCCATAGGGCTTCAACTTGAGGATCCTTTCATCATGGTCAGAAGTCTTAATAATGCAGCCATAAATTTCTTATCAGCCGTAGAACCCGATTCCGCATACTACTATGCCTACAAAGCACTTAAAATAAATAATGAATTCAATACAATCTACTTTAATAGTTTCACGTATCGGGTAATCGGCGATATTCAGCTAGCCAAAAATCAATATGAAGAAGCCATTGATACGTATAATTTCGCCCAACACACGGCAACTCACCACATGCTGGAGTCTTTTGAAGCATCTATTCTCCAAAGAATGGGAAATGCATATAGGCTTTCGGGTAACTTAGGAAAAAGCATAGAATTGTTGGAAAAAGGGAAAGATATCGCATTGGAAAAAAACTTTCAGGATGAGTTGATTTATTTTTATAAGTACTTGGCTATGGCATATGAACAAGTCGGTAAATTAGACCTCGCCTACTTCAATCAAATGGCCTATAACAGGTTAAGTGAAATACTTGAAGAGCGTATCAACAAAGATAGACTTGCCTTGGTGTCAGCTACATTTGAAGTTGAAAAAAACGATGCGGAAATCCGTTACTTAAGAGCAGAAAATGATTACCAGGAATTGCAACTGAAAAACTTTAAAACATACAATTTCTTATTTACAATTGGTACTATATTTTTAGCAGTACTGTTCGTCTGGCTATGGTCCATGCATAAAAAAACAAAAGCCATCAATATTGAGCTTTATATGAATCAGGTAAAAATAGAGGAACAAAAGGCTGAGCTGGAAAAGCACTCTAAAAACCTGAATGAGTCTAACCGACTAAAGGACAGGTTGTTTTCAATATTGGGACATGATCTCAAGACGCCTGTTTCCCAGCTTCAAGGCGTTTTGGGCTTGCTTCATGATAATAACCTGAGTAAAGAAGAGTTTTATGAACTTACAGCCACGCTTAAAAGAAATGTTGATGGGCTTTTTGTCACTTTGGATAATATCCTGAGTTGGTCAAGGGCTCAAATGGAAGGTTTCAAAGTTCAATTAAGACCAACTGATAGTCTTCAGATTATCAGGGAATGTATAGAACTACTCCAACAGCATGCTGAGGGAAAAGGGATTACTTTCCACATTGATGTGAACCAGGAAATAAAGCTTTGGGTTGATACGGATCTGCTGCAAATCATTCTAAGGAACCTGATCGGAAATGCAGTCAAATATTCCAGAAAGAATTCAGAAATTAAAATTGAAGCCAGCGAAGAAGGAGATTTTGTAAAGTTATCCATCTCTGATCAAGGAATAGGAATTTCAAAGGAAAAGCTTGAACAAATCAAAAATCAGAAATTCTCTCTTTTGGATTCAAGTACTGGAACTGACAATGAAAGGGGAACAGGCCTGGGTATCAATCTTTGTAAAGAATTTACACGCCTGATGGGAGGAGCAATTGAGTTTGAAAGTAAACGTAATGTGGGCACAAAGGTATCCCTTAAATTTAGGCGTGTTAGGGTTTTATCAAATTCACAAAATTCTCCTCAACAAAAACATTTGGTTTAAATTCCATGCGCTCAATGATTTTCAAGTCTACCAAATTATGGAATACATTCGCTAATTCTTCTTCTCCCATGGAGCTGTCTTCTGCCCAAAAAGTATCTTTCAGCCATGATTTCAGATCCTCGGGTTTTTGTGCGTAAAAAGTAGCCATCTCCTCTAAAATACCTTCTGTTCTTTTGATTATTCCTGCTTTTTGATAGACTTTATCCCTTAGCTCTGGTAAGACTTTCGCATATTTTTCCATCGCCTTTTTGGAAGCCACAATCACAAAGCACGGCCAGGGTGTTGGTATTTCATCGATTCTTTTGAAGAGACCTGCATCTACCAATGGTTTGGTGGTAAATTTTTCCCATAAAAAAAGTTTGGGTCCGGAAGACTCAAATGATTTTTTTGCCCCTTCCAAATCACCTATTTCTTCAAAAATAAGTGAGGATAAATCCCAATTTTCCCTTTTGGCCAATAGGTAAGCCATTAGATGTGAGCCAGAACCAAACCTACTGATCAAGAATGGAACATTTTGAAGAGAATTCAGCTTGGTTTCCATGCACTTTCCAGATAAATGAACCCCCCATATTAAGGGGCTTTTAACATACCAGCCAATGATTCTACCCGGATTCCCCTCAACCTTATCTTTGATAAAGCTTTCGGTAAGTGTAATAGCCAAATCTGTCTCTTCTTCCCGGATAGCTTTGTTCATGGCACCAGAACCTTTGGATTCATTTTTCCATACCAGTTCAATACCAGCAGACAAAAACGGCTGTTCCGCAATCACTTTAAGCCAGGGAAAATTGAAATGCTCAGGTACTCCTGTAATGATTAATTGTTCCATTTTTTAAATGATTGGGGTAGTGTCAAATTATTTTGTGAGCAATTATGCTACAAAATTCGCGCATTCTGATTGATAGAATTTCAATTTTCAGCAAACTATTTTCAAAAACTTTTTATACTTAATCAGCCGTCATGAGTGGCAGCACGGTTGGTTATAAATAAATTACAAAATCCAGCAATTATCAAGGAAGTTCCGGCGAGGACCATCGTAAATACCACTTCTTCCCCAAATAGCAATTTATACATAAAATTTATTCCTCCTAAAGAGGCGACAATTTGAGGAATGACGATGAACATATTGAAAATCCCCATATATACACCCATCTGTTTTGGGTTCACTGCACTTGAAAGCATGGCATAAGGCATGGATAGGATACTGGCCCAAGCTATGCCAACCAAAGCAAAGCATATATGGAGCATCCAAGGCTCAGTGATGAAATAAATGAGGATAAAACCAAAGCCTCCAGCAAATAAACTCAACATATGCACTAATTTCCTGTTGATTTTCACTTTTGAAGTAATGAAGGCCAGGATCAAGGCAAAAAACATGGAAACCAATCCGTAAGTACCCAGGTAATTTCCCACACTGTCTGCCGCATTGTTGTATGCTACAGAAGTGGTATCAGTGGCTTTAAAAATATGCTCCGTAATGGCAGGTGTGGCAAAGCTCCACATGGTAAAAAAGGCAAACCAGGAAAAAAATTGCACTAGCCCGAGTTTTTTCATAACCTCTGGCATACTGGCTATGTTTTTAAATATTTCTTTAACTCCTGTGAAAAAGCCTTTGCTTGCTTCTTTTTCTTTTTTGAAAGCTTCCAAGTCTGCGGGTGGATATTCTTCTGTGGTAAGAATGGTATATAAGATAGAAGAAAAGAGTACCAACGCACCGATGGCAAAGGCAAATTTAACAGAATCGGGTACCACTCCAGGATCGGCAGTATTGGGGATTCCAATTTGTGTCATGAACCAGGGCAGGTTACTGGCTATCCACGTACCTATGCCAATAATGAGGGTTTGTACTACAAAGCCATAAGAACGTTGTGAGTCTGGAAGTTTGTCTGCTACAAGCGCCCTGAAAGGCTCCATACTGATATTTATTGATGCATCCAATACCCAAAGCGAACCTGCGGCGATCCACAGGGCACTGCTGTAAGGCGCAAAAAACAGGGCGATAGTAGAAAGAATTGCTCCTATCAGAAAAAAAGGTCTTCTTCTCCCAAACTTGGGATGCCATGTACGGTCAGATAAATATCCTACGATAGGTTGTACTATAAGCCCTGTCAAAGGGGCAGCAATCCATAAAATCGGGATGGCATCTTTTTCAGCTCCCAAAGTTTGGAAAATTCTGGACATGAATCCACCTTGTAAGGCAAAACCAAACTGTATACCCAGGAACCCGAAACTCATGTTCCAAATCTGCCAAAAACTAAGTCTCGGTTTCTTGCTTGCTACTTGCATTGTCTAATTAAAACGGTTAATCGAAAGTTATCTCAAAGGCCTTTCTGTGGTTAGGAATACTTATCATACAAGTATTTTTTGCAGTATGGTAAGGATGCAAGTGCTCTGGTAAGGGATCAAAATCAGTCAGTCTTTCGATAAAAGCGAGATCTTCTTCCTGGGTTTTGATAGACTCCCCGTTTACCTTTACACTAGAGACATACTTGCCATGTATATACAATTTTATTTCTGAGAATGTACTTTGAAGGGCACCTTCAGGAGAATCAAAAACAAGTGTTTTTTCCTCTCCTAACCACTTTATATTTCTTTTAAAATACTTGCCTGTTTTGTATTCAAAACTAGTTCCGTCATCTTCATAATGGGTGTGGGAAGATTCGTTGGTGCCAAAATAAAGGTGGATCCGGAGTATACCATCATGCTGTTCTCCCGTATGCCTTATATCAGATTGCATAGCAATAATGGCACCTGCTTTTACAAATACGGGCAGGTAACTTGTAGGACAATCCTTATAAATTACCTGATTGCCATGATATTTTTTGCTATCAAATAAATAGTACCAATCTCCTTCAGGTAAATATACTTTGGTGATTTCCTTGTGGCTTTCAACTGGGGCTATCAAAAATACATCACAGAAGAGGTATTGATTTTGAAAAGCGGTATCAAATATAATATTGTCAAAAGGATAATCTATTGCCAAACTTTTAGCGAGAGGCATTCCATCCAAGGTACTTTTATAAAATGCACTGTAAATAGTAGGCAATAACTTATACCGTAACTTCATGTAATTTCTTGAAATCTCTTCCACTTCTTCACCAAAAGCCCACGGTTCTGAATCATTGGTATTGATCATGGAGTGTGCTCTGAAAAGTGGTGCAAAAGCGGCTATACTGATCCATCTTGCAAAGAGACTTTTGCTGGCTTCACCTGCAAATCCACCAACGTCATATCCTGAAAATGCCACCCCGCTTAAACCAAGGCTGTTGACCAAGCGTATCCCTGCCAACATATGCTCTTCACTAGAGACATTATCTCCAGTCCATGCCGCCGCATACCTTTGTATTCCCGAAAATCCAGATCTTGTCAAAATGAAAGGTCTTTGGCTGCCATTCTGCCTTAAACTACCCTCCATGGCACTCCTTGCCATTTGCATGCCATATACATTTCTAGCTTTTCTATGGCTGACTTCTTCCCCTTCATAATGAAAATCTATGAGGTTGGGAGTGAATTGACCCCAAGAAGCAGGTTCATTCATGTCTGTCCAATAACCATCTACACCTGCAGTTTTGTAAAATTCCATTTTTTCAGTCCACCATTCCCGAACATTTGGGTTGGTAAAATCAGGGAAAGCACACCATCCCGGCCAGACTTGCGCTTCATAAACCGTCCCATCAGGATAGGTTACAAATAAATCCTCTTTCAATCCCTCATCATAAGGCCCATAGCCAGGGTCTGTTTTAATACCTGGATCCATGATCACCACTACCTTAAAACCTTTATCTTTTAAACTTTTGATCATGGCTTTTGGATCAGGAAACTTTTCTCCATCAAATGTAAAAACTTTATATTTTTCCATATGATGAATGTCCAAGTAGATCACATCCGCAGGCATATTTTTGTTTCTAAAAGAATCTGCCAGAGACAAAACCTCCGAATCCGGATAATAAGAATACCTGCATTGCTGAAAGCCCAGAGACCATATTGGAGGGAGCTGCATTTTACCTGTCAAGTGGGTGTAAGCCCCAATAATTTGCCCTACAGTATCATCATGAAAAAAATAATAATCCATGTCCCCATCCTCGGCAGCATAGTAAATGAACCTGTTGTTGGAAGCGCCAAAGTTAAAGGTGCTTTTGTGTGTATTGTCCAGGAATATACCATAACTCAATCCATGATGTAATCCTATATAGAAGGGAATAGACATGTAAAGTGGATCATCTCCCACACCATAAGCAAAGTAGTCCGTATTCCAGTTTACATAGGCTTTACCAGCCCGGTCGAGATTACCTGTTTTTTCTCCAAGTCCAATGAACCTTTCATCATGCTGGACTTTTTTATATGTGCTCACTTCTGTTCCCAGCCACGAAATCGCAAATGCACTGTCATCTTCATTGATTACTTGACCATTGGTTGTTTTAAAAACAAGGCTGAAAGGATAAAGATGGACTTCCAAATGAATCTTACCCGTCTTTAATTTCAAGTAGCTATCATATTCTTCTATTTCAAGCCCTGTTTCTGCCGGTTCAGTAACTACAGAATAAGGGTTGGGAGAAAAATCATCCTCCTGACTTACCTGAACCCTGATGGTGTTTGGCTCATAAACTGTTATTTTGAAATTTGCTTGTTGGGTACTTCCTTTTATCCCAAAGGAAGTTGTCTCCCAAAAATCAACAGTCCCGATTGGAATATTTCTTTTTCCTGAGGATTTTTTGGTCAGTGTAGGCATTTCATTTCAGAATCTATTTCTAAGGAATTGGGTACAAATGTCCCATGTTGGAAGCTAATTTAAAAAGTAAAGCGAAAGTAAAAAACGTGAGGGTAGATCCACATCCCTCAAAATTGGTACGGTTGATATGATTTTCAGCCAATTTTAGAAGAATAATGTAAATTCAATCGTTTGCACAAAAAAAAATGAATTTTTAAAAATTTTATGGAATTCTCTGGGAAGATTTACGAATAATCAATTCGGTATCCAATTCAATGTTGGTAGATAAGGCACGATCCTCCGGTTTTTTATCAATAATTTCCAGTAAAATTTCAATGGCCCTTTCACCCACTTGAAAACCTGGCTGTAAAACAGATGATAGGGGAGGGTCAATCATAGAGGAAAACTGCCAATTAGAAAAGCCAACAATGCCGACATCATCCGGAATACGTAGACCCAAAGATTTCACGGCCATCATAGCACCTGAAGCTACTATATCATGGTGTGCAAAAATGGCATCAGCTCTGGTCAGTGGATTTTGGAAAAGTTTCTTTATCAGTTC
The DNA here is from genome assembly GCF_007126775.1 of Cecembia sp. Lineage (GTDB taxonomy): Bacteria > Bacteroidota > Bacteroidia > Cytophagales > Cyclobacteriaceae > Cecembia. Next base: position 32,001 of record NZ_SLAP01000001.1, read on the forward strand.
AAAACTTTCCCATTCATCTCCCTCGGGACAAGTGACAATAAGTTCTTCCAAAACGGGAATACCTGCTTCCTGAAGTGCTGAAAGGTACCCTTCCTTTCTCTTTACACTGATCGCAAGGTTTGGTGGGCCTGCCAAATGAAGGATTTTTTTATATCCTTGCAATATAAGGTGTTTGGTAGCATTGTAGGCCCCATTAAAATCATTAACGGTTACATTGATTGTGTTTTCCAGATAGGGTCTACGGTCAAAAAAGACAATGGGGAAATCCTGTTCCATCAATTTGCTGAAGTGGGAAAAGTCTGTAGTCTCTTTTGAATAACTTACCAATAAACCATCAATTTGGTTGGAAAGTAAGGTCTCCAAACTGCTTTTTTCCCTTTCTAGTTTTTCATTGGTCTGACACAATATCACATTATATCCATTTTTATAGGCAAAATCCTCTATACCACTGATGACAGTAGAAAAGAAAAAATGAACAACTTCAGGTATTATGACTCCCACTGTAAATGATTTGCTTTTCCTCAAACTTAAGGCCACTGCATTTGGCCGGTAGTTGAGTTTTTCAGCCATTTCTTTGACTTTTCTCTTGGTTTCATCACTAATTCCAGGATAATCTTTCAAGGCCCTGGAAACTGTTGAAGAGGAGACATTGAGTTCCCTAGCAATGTCTTTAATGGTAGCTTGACCCAGTTTCATAAAAATTATCTTTTTCTAAGAAATTAAATTTAAGGTTTATGCATTCAATTTAATATGAAGTATTATACCATTTTTTTTGTCCAAAGGATAAATGATTACAACCTTTCAATATAGACAAAATATTTTACGAAAATGCACACGTTTGCGGTAACGTTTGCATGAAAAAATATTTTTAAAACTATTAGTTATCTCTTGCACCGTATTGGTTTTGTATGTAATATCAATAGATGGTTTATAGTTCAAGCGCATTTTTAAGCAGGATAAAATGTTTAAAATAGTACTTAAACTTGAACTAATTGTAAAATTAAAATTACCAAAAGTACAACAATAAATACCAAAACGATGATGAAATTTCTTACTAAATTAACTTGGGCAGCTTTTCTGCTGCCGTTGATCTGGGCCTGTGGTGATCTGGAGCAGCCACCCATTATCCAACAATTCCCAGCATCAATTTCCTCGCCTCCTTCAGCTATTGTGCTAACTGGAGAGGATGAAGATGAAGTAGTTGTTTTTAATGTTACACAGGCTGACTTTGGGGCCAATATGGAGGTTACTTATATCATCCAGATGGATCGTCCTGGCAATGGTTTTGAAAATGCGGCAGATCTTGGTTCTTCAACCTCGAATGTAATCGAAGTAAAGGCCAATGAAATCAACAGAAGAGCGATTTCCAGAGGAATTGTTGCAGGAGAAACCGGTCCAATGGAATTTAGGGTAAGGGCTGTACCTTCCAGAACACTTTCGGCACTTGCTGGTGAACCGGTAACTATCAGCGTAACTACATTCTCTGATGCAGTTGCTTTGCGAAATATGTTCTTAGTAGGTGAGGCGACAGCAAGGGGATGGGATAACAATGCCAATAACCCAGCATTATTTAGAGATCCTGAAAATGCAGACCTTTTTGTATATTCTGGATTCTTTAATGCGGGAGGTTTCAAGGTATTGGAAAATCTCGGACAGTGGCAGCCTCAATTTGGCACCAATGATGGATCCACCATTTCAGCTAATATGGGTGGTGGTGATGATCCAGATGTGTTTAATGTACCTGCAGCAGGTTATTATACCTTTACTTTTGATTTATCAACTGAAACTTTCAGCCTTGAGCCCATCGCTGATGTACCATCAGTTTTCGAAACTGTAGGTATTATTGGTAGTGCTACCCCCGAAGGTTGGGATGCCAGTACCGCCATGAATCAACTTGAATTTGATCAGCATATTTACTACATTACTGCAAGCTTAGAAGATGGAGAAATGAAGTTTAGGGCTGACAATGATTGGGCTGTAAATTGGGGAGCAGGAACTGCAATAAGTGGAGCAGGTGTTCAGGATGGTCCAAATATCCCTGTGGAAGCAGGTACCTTCAAAATTTGGTTCAACTCTCTTGATGGAAGGTATCTAAAAATAGAACAATAAATAAAAGAAACTGTAAGGAAGAGGGCTGCTTGAAAAAGTAGCCCTTTTCATTAAATTTACCTTCAGTATTTTCATTCTATGAATAAATTAAGTTCTATAATTTCCCTGCTTTTTATTTTTTTCTGGTCCTTTTCCATGGCTCAGGTGAGTACGGTCCCTGATTTTCCAAGGGCTAGTGATAAGATCAAAATCATCTATGATGCGACAGAAGGTACTTCTGGCCTTCAGGGTTCAGATCAGGTCTACATTCATATCGGTGCTGTTACAGAAGGACCCGATTCCAGAGCTTGGTCTATTGTTCCCACCCAATGGGGTATTGATGACCCATTGGGCAAAATGACCAAAGTGGAAGGAGAAGCTGACTTATGGGAATTTGAATTGGTACCTGATGAGTTTTTCAATACAAGTTCAGGTCAGGTTATCTACAGATTGGGAATGGTTTTCAGGAATGTAGACGGAAGCAGGGAAGGGAAAGATGAAAGAAACCAGGATTTTTTTGTCAATCTCGCCCAAGGGTTTCAAGTGGCTTTTCAACAACCAAGCTCAAATAGCACACTTTTAGAAGTGGGAGAAAGCCAAAACATAAGCATAATCTCTACTGGCCCAGCTTTACTGCGCATTTATATCAATGATGTGGAAGTAGCCAGTGCGACTGAAGAAGATAAACTTTCTTATGTTTTTGAGGCATCTCAAATAGGAGAATATGAAATTAAGGCACAGGCTTTATCGGGAGCAGATGAAAGCATTTCCATTATTAAGATCTCTGTAGTGGGGCCAAGCCCGAAAGCTCCATTGCCAGTTGGCATGCTAAAAGGCATCAATTACCTTTCTGACACAGAAGCCCTTCTTGTGCTGGAAGCACCTAAAAAGAAAAATGCTTTTCTAATTGGAGATTTTAATAATTGGACTGTCAGTCTCGAATACCAGATGAACCAGACTCCTGACAATGCGTTTTTTTGGTTTCATCTAAAGGATTTGGTTCCTGGAGAAGAATATATCTTCCAATATTTAATTGATGGGGCAATCAGGATAGGGGATCCTTATGCCGATAAAGTTTCAGATCCATTTCATGATAATGAAATCATTCAACAAAATAGGTACCCTGGGCTAAAGCCTTATCCTGAAGGGAAAACTGAATTTCAGGCCACCTTTCTACAAACTGCTCAGGAGCCGTATGAGTGGAAGCATCTGAACTACAACAAACCAGCACCGGAGGAATTGGTCGTCTATGAATTGCTGATCAGGGACTTTGATGAAAGAAGAACCTTTAAAGCGGTGGTAGAAAGATTAGATTACTTGAAAGATTTAGGGATCAATGCCATTGAATTGTTACCCGTTAAAGAATTTGAAGGAAATATCTCCTGGGGATACAATCCCTCATTCTTTTTTGCAGTAGATAAATTTTATGGTCCCAAAAACCATTTAAAAGAACTGATTGATGAAGCCCATAAGCGGGATATGGTGGTTATCCTTGATCAAGTGCTCAACCATGCCTTTGGGCAGAGTCCATTTGTGAGGCTTTATAATGATGGTGATTTTGGTGCACCTACTTTAGATAATCCTTGGCTCAACAGGGTTGCGCGGCACCCTTTTAATGTAGGTTACGATTTCAACCATGAAAGTCCCTATACCAAGGCTTTTGTTGATTCTGTCAATAACTATTGGTTGACTGAATATAAAATTGATGGTTTTCGATTTGATTTGAGTAAAGGATTCACCCAATTCGATTCAGGAGATGATGTTGGACTCTGGAGCCAAAGGGATGAATCTAGAATTGCTATTTGGAAAAATATTTATGAACAGATTAGAAAAGATCACCCAGATGCGTATATTATTTTAGAGCATTTTGCGAGTAATTCTGAAGAAAGGGAATTGGCAGATTATGGTATGATGTTTTGGGGTAACCTTAACTTTGATTTCAGGGAAATGGCCAAAGGAGGTTCAAGGAATTTTGATTGGGGATTTTATCAAACAAGGGGCTGGTCCAAAAACAACCTGATCAGTTATATGGAGAGTCATGATGAAGAAAGGACCATGTGGGAAACGCTGACTTGGGGGCAAACTTCTCCGATTGATCTAAGGCAATTGAATAATGCTGTTAATAGGAATCAATTACTTGCTGCTTTTTTCTTTTCAATCCCAGGCCCCAAAATGCTCTGGCAGTTTGAAGAGTTTGGATATGACCTAGAGCTCAACAATGACAGACTGGGTATAAAACCAACCCGTTGGGAGTATTTGGACAACCCTGAACGACAAAGATTATGGAGGCTTTATCAGGCCATGATCCAATTGAAAAAAGAGCACAATGCCTTTAATACTCCCGAAAATGCCATTTTGAACCTTACTGAAAACCTGAAATCCATCCGCTTGGTGGACGGTGATTTTCAAGTGGTACTATATGGTAATTTTGGTCTGACTGATATGAACAATGTTAGTCTGAGCTTTCCAAACTCAGGCAAATGGTACAATTACTTTACAGGAGAGGAAATAGATGTGACAGGAAATTCCATGGCTTTTAGAATGCGTGCCAATGAGTTTTTCCTTTTTACAAATCAGGCACTTGAAAAACCTGAAGGAAAAATCCTGATGGAGGATCTAATTACCTCGATCGGACCTGAAATAATACAGTCAGAGGCATTTAAAGTCTACCCGGTTCCTGCCGAGAATTACTTATGGGTCAGCCTGCCAAAAGACTATAATGGCTTCAATTATAGGGTAATAGATGTTACGGGGAAGGTTGTAAAGGATGCCATTTATTCCGGGCAAGACAATATTTTGCAAATGGATATAAAGGATTTTAAAGCAGGACTTTATATCTTTGAAATCTTTGATAACCGACAGGTGGTTAGAAAAAGATTTATAAAACATTAATAACCTATTAAAACATCATGAAATTCAAACCAGGAGTAAAATTCGGAGAAGAGCTTAAGGACCTTTTGGAATATGCAAAAGAGAGTGAATTTGCAATGCCGGCCGTCAATGTGATCAACACCAGTACAGTAAATGCGGTATTGGAAACAGCAAAAAAAGTCAACTCTCCCGTGATCATACAATTTTCCAATGGAGGTGCTCAGTTTTATGCTGGAAAAGGTGCCGGGAATGAAAATCAGAAAGGTGCGATAGCAGGTGGCGTATCAGGAGCCTTACATGTGCATAGAATGGCCGAAATATATGGTGTTCCTGTTATACTCCATACAGACCATTGTGCCAAAAAACTGCTTCCATGGATTGACGGGCTTATGGAAGAAGGTAAAGCATATTACGCTGCCAATAAAAGGCCTTTATTTAGTTCACATATGCTTGACCTATCTGAAGAACCGGTTGAAGAGAATATAGAAATCTCTGTTGCTTACTTTAAGAAAATGAAAGCACTGGAAATGGGTATTGAAATCGAACTTGGTATTACCGGGGGTGAGGAAGATGGTGTGGACAATACTGATGTTGACAGCTCTAAATTATATACGCAACCTGAGGAAGTAGCTTATGCATACGAAAACTTGAAGGAAGTTGGAGATTTATTTACTGTGGCAGCCTCATTTGGGAATGTGCATGGAGTATATAAGCCTGGAAATGTAAGCCTTAAGCCTACTATCCTTAAGGATTCCCAAGACTATATTTCTAAGAAATTCGGCACTGGTTCCAAGCCTGTATTTTTCGTGTTTCATGGTGGTTCAGGCTCAACTCTGGAAGAAATCAGAGAAGCAAATAGTTATGGGTCAATTAAAATGAACATAGATACAGATCAACAGTGGGCTTTTTGGGAAGGTGTAAAAAATTATTATAAATCCAATGAAGGATACCTGCAAACCCAACTGGGTAATCCCGATGGTGCTGATAGTCCCAATAAAAAATACTATGATCCAAGAGTTTGGCTTAGAAAAGGGGAAGAAAACTTTATTAAGAGATTGGAAATGGCCTTCGACATGCTTAATGCTGTGGGAAGAAACTGATTTAGAAATCAAGATATTCATCGAAAAAGTCACTGGGTCGGTGACTTTTTCATTTTCACTCAATCACCTATGAGAAATCATTTTATCTTTATTTTTACTTTGTTGACAATTACAGTGTCCTGCTCTGATGGAGGGGGAAAAGAAGTAGAAAACCATTGGCCATATGCCGGAATTACCTATGAAATTTTCATTCAATCATTTTATGATTCTGACGGAGACGGAATAGGGGATATCAATGGGGTAATCAAAAAATTAGATCATGTCAAAGAATTGGGAGCCAATGCCATTTGGTTTATGCCCATCATGCCCTCACCCAGTTATCACAAATACGATGTTACGGATTACAAAGCCATACATCCAGATTATGGCACCATGGATGATTTCAAGAAGCTTTTGGATGAGGCACATAAAAAAGACATCAAAATAGTGATCGACATGATCATCAATCATACCAGTACAGAACATCCTTGGTTTCAGGAATCCAAGAAAAGTAGGGATAATCCTTTTAGGGATTATTATGTCTGGGCCCAAAAAGACACAATTGCGGATTATATCAATAAGAAGACCATTACTTTGGACAGCGACAATATCAGGCAATGGCATGACCCAGGATTTGGTACTGACTACTATTACGGATTCTTTTATGGAGGCATGCCTGATCTGAACTTTGATAATCCGAAAGTCAGGGAAGAAATTTTTGAAATTGGAAGGTTTTGGTTAGAAGAAGTAGGAGTGGACGGATTCAGGTTGGATGCTGCCAAACACATATTCCCAGACGATAGACCTGAAGATAACCATGCTTTTTGGAAGGAATTTAGAGATAGGATGACGGCTATTAAGCCAGATATTTATCTGGTGGGAGAGGTTTACGACAGGAAAGAAATTGTAGCGCCCTATCTACCAGGTCTTCCCGCTTTATTCAATTTTGATTTTCACTACACGCTCATTGAATCCTATCAAAAAGAAGATGGGATGTTGTTGGCCAATAAACAAAAAGGTGTGCTTGATTTTTATTTGGATATTACCAAAGATTTTATTGATGCTACTTTTTCTTCAAACCATGACCAGCCAAGACTTTTAAATTCCTTGGATGAAAATCCAAGGAAATTGAAGCAGGCCATTAATATTTTAATGACCATGCCAGGTGCACCTTATCTTTATTATGGTGAAGAAATCGGTATGTTGGGAAATAAGCCGGATGAGCATATCCGTGAGCCTTTTTTATGGGATATTAAAGCCAATGATAAAGGCAGAACCAAATGGATTGAGCCTATCTATTCTATCGATGAAACCGTCACTCCATTGGCAATCCAAAAATCAATGAGTACCAGTTATTTCAATCATTATAAAGAGATCATCAAACTCAGAAATAGTAATAGAGCTTTGGCTTTGGGAAATTTGGAGCTTTATGAAGGAGAATTACCCAAACCGGTGATGGCATTTTTCAGAATGCACAAAAATCAGGATGTTTTTGTGGCGCATAACCTCAGTGATTTGGAAGTAAGATTGGAAGTACCTGAAGATTATCAGCACTTGATCTACAATTATGGAATGGCTGAATTGGAAGGTAAGCAAGTGAAACTGCCAGCTTATGCATCTGTAGTCATAGAAAGGGAAGATTAAAAAAGGAGGCACTTTGCCTCCTTTTTTACGTAGATAATATTTTTACGACCCTAAAGTCATATTCATCTACTTCCTTATTGCCAATTATCGCTTTTGCTATTGGTGTATATACTACTTTATTATTGATTATACCTGCCATCACATCATATTTCCCTTGAAGTAAGCCTTCTACTGCCGCGACGCCTAATTTGCTTGCAAGCACCCTGTCCAAGGAAGAGGGTGCACCTCCGCGCTGTAAATGACCCAAAATGGTCACTTTGATGTCGTAGTAGGGGAGTTGTTTCTTGATTTTTTCTGCTATCTCCGCTGCACCGCCACTTTTACCCCCTTCAGCAATTATCACAATATTGGACTGTTTCATGGCCTTGGTTCTTGCTTTAAGCCTCTCTACCAATCTTTCAATCGGCATTTTTTTCTCTGGGATCAAAGTGGCTGCTGCTGCACTACCTATGCCAGCATTGATGGCGATAAATCCAGCATCTCTGCCCATTACTTCTACAAAAAATAAACGGTCATGGGAGGTAGCTGTATCTCTGATTTTATCTATGGCCTGAATGGCCGTATTGCAGGCTGTATCAAATCCAACAGTGAGGTCTGTACCTGCAAGGTCGTTGTCAATTGTTCCCGGAATGCCAATTGCGGGTATCCCGTATTCTTTGTAAAATAAATGGGCTCCAGTGAGTGAACCATCACCACCTATTACTACTAAGGCATCAATTCCATGTTTTTTTAGATTTTCATAGGCTTTATTTCTACCCTCAGGGGTTCTAAAGTCCTGGCTTCTTGCAGATTTAAGGAAAGTTCCACCTCTTTCCAGAATGTGACTGATATGTTTGGATTCCAGTTTTTTGATCTCGTTTTGGATCATTCCTTCATAACCCCTGTATACGCCATACATTTCCAGGTTATAAAAAAAGCCAGCCCTAACTGTAGCCCTAATGGCAGCATTCATTCCCGGAGCATCTCCGCCGGAAGTTAAAACCGCTATTTTTTTGATTGTCTTTATTTCCATGGAATTTAAAGTCTTGTAGTCAATTGTAAAAACATCAAATGTGCTGCTGCTGGATTTGTTGCCAGCGGAATATTATGCACATCACAAATGCGCATGAGCATTTGTACATCAGGTTCATGTGGATGTTTGTCTAATGGATCCCTAAAAAAAATCACCATTTCCAATTCTTTTTGTGCAGCCATAGATGCAATTTGAGCATCCCCGCCCAAAGGACCTGAAAGTAATCTCTGAACTTTGAAGCCAGCACGTTCAATATGTGAACCAGTTGTGCCGGTAGCGACCAGTTGAATCTGCGCATGATTCAATTGGTCTTTAAAGCCGCTTAAAAAATGAACCATGTCGGCCTTTTTTCCATCATGGGCGATTAAGGCAATTTTCATCATGTTTAATAGGTTTGAATTCGAAAGTTAGGAAATTTTAAACATTTCCCTTAATAAAGCTGCATGTAATCTGTATAATTTTTAATCTATAACCATTGAATATTCGGGAAATTTAGGTTTCAAAATCAATTATTTTTAAAAATCCCTAAATACTTTGATTAAAAATTATTTTTATGAAGTTTTTATTTAAATTTGAAAATCATTTCAACTAAACTATATTCAAGTATGAGCTTAATTAAGGAATTTAAAGAATTCGCAGTCAAAGGTAATGTTATCGATTTGGCTGTTGCCGTTATCATTGCCGGTGCTTTTGGAAAGATTGTTTCTTCTTTTGTCAATGACATTATTATGCCACCACTTGGTGTGCTTTTAGGAGGAGTTGACTTTAAGGATCTTGTATTTATTGTTCAAGAGGCTACTGTCTCTGCAGCTGGAGAGGAGATTGAAGCAGTTACTCTTAATTATGGTAATTTTATCCAAAATGTCGTAGACTTTTTAATTATTGCTTTTGTTATTTTTATGGCCATCAAAGGAATTAATTCGGCCAAAAAGAAAAAAGAAGAGGCGCCAGCTGCACCACCGGCACCACCAAAGTCTGAAGTACTTTTAGAAGAAATAAGAGATTTATTAAAAAAATAAACCGTAAAAATAAAAAAGGCTGAATTCAATGAATTCAGCCTTTTTTAATCTGACTATTCGGAATGTTGCACGTATCAATCGGAGGGCCCTGGCAAGCTCGGCCATCTGGACTTAAATAAATACTTGAGGGAGGGAAGAAATGCGGTGAAGCCGCATTTCTTCCCTCCCTCCTCCGATTCCCCAAAACTAAAACCCGTTCCCCGAGCTTGCCGAGGGGCGCTTTAAGCGAATTTAATTCTACTACGGGTAAGATGACGGATACTCAGATTTTTTAATTTATTCCAACATTTTTTATGGATTTCATCAAAATATTTGAATTAGTTTTTGCCTCCACCACCTCTTGTTCGACCCTGTTGCATTCGGTATACCTGTCTAGTAAAGTCCCTGTTTACACTTCCCAGTTTTACAGCTTGGGAGGGAGTAATTACCTCTTGGATATCTTTCATAAACTGTTTTTCTTTTGCAAGCATTTTTTCCTGAATCTCAAACCTTTGCCCTATGATTGCTAAGGCCCTTTCATCAGCCAGTTCCTTGTTGGCATCTCGGTTCAAGGAAGACATCTCTTCCATCATCTTCATGCGGTCTTCCCTATATAGGTTATATAAAGGCCAAAATTTTTCCGCCTGAGCAGGTTTAAGGTCCAATCTATTCGTGATGAATGCTACTCTGGCTGATTCCAATTTTTCTTGATCATATTGCTGCCCGGTTCTTTGGCCATATGCTAAAACGGAAAATCCAATGAACACCAGAATTAAACTTAATTTTCTCATTTTTTCTTGCAATTAATACCAAATATTATTTTCTAAATCATCTAATTCCCAATCATAATCACTCCATTCATTCCTGATGATCTCGTCTAATATGGAGTTGGGGTTCTCTGCCAACATCAAGATATCTTCTGCTTGCCAATAATCTGAATTGATGTATACATCAATTTCCTGCTGTAAGCCAGAAAAAGCAGTAAAATTTGGTTCGGAAGTTTGATTTATAAAATAGACCGCAAATCCCAGAACTACTATTGCCGCAGCTGCATACCTTTTGAATAAGCTGATTTGCCTTACTTTCTCCCCCTCGTACCGCGACACTATGGTTTCTTGGAGCCCATCAAAATAATTATCTGGGGTTTTGAATATTTCTTTTTTACTAAATTTTTCCATAATACAATATTTAGACAATTATGAACGCTTATGGTTTATTCCGACCGCAGTTCATTTTCCAATTTTTTAACAGCATGATGGTAAGATGCCTTGAGGGAACCTATTGAAGTGTCTGTTATTTTACTGATTTCATCGTAACTGAGGTCCTCAAAATATTTCAGGTTAAAGACCAATCGCTGCTTATCCGGTAAACTTAAGATGGCTTTTTGCAGTTTCCTTTCTATTTCTTCTCCTGCTATCAATGGAGAGGAATCTACATAATTTTTCATAACTGCCTCATGGTCTTCTATGTTAAAAAAGAATCTCTTTTTCTTTTTCGCGAGAAAGTTGAGGCTTTCATTGGTGGCTATTCGATAAAGCCAAGTAAACAAGGAAGCGTTGCCCTGAAATTTATGGATATTCTTAAATGCTTTTATGAAAGTGATCTGGGTAAGATCATCAGCATCTTCATGGATAATTACCATTTTTCTAATGACTGCATAGACTTTTTTCTGATACAATTCAATCAATTGACGGAATCCCATTTCTCTAGTTCCTGGGTTTTGGAGTCGCGTCAAAAGTTGTTTATCACTTATTACTGTCATGTTCTTCTTTGACATGAAAAATAGGGAAAGGTTTAATGCTTAAACCCGAAATATGCATTAGAAATATTACATCAAGGCGCACAAGTTATTACGAGCTCATTAGCTGCGGCGGGCAGAATCAATCACTTCGTTGCATTTAGCTCTCTCACCATCTCATACGTACAGGATGGTGAGAGAGCTAAATGCTTGATTCTTTTGCGTTTTGAATTCTTCCCCATATTCATTGGGACAGGCTACGACGAATCCTAATGCATAATCCGGGTTAAATGGATTCCTTAATTATCTTAAATAAAAAAAGCGGGATATCCCGCTTTGATTTTATATTTCTAAGATATAATCCAATATTCCCGCATTTTTGCCTTTCGGCCTGGTGACCAATAAGGGGAACTCATCATTTAGCTGGATCAAGCGCTCTGCCATGCTTCCAATAAATAAAGCTGTAGCGGCTGTCCTTCCCTTGGCACCAATAATGATCGCATCCGCATTGATTTCCTTGGCCTTGGCCAAAATATCCTCTACAGGGTCATCATCCTCATCCTGGGTATATACAGGCGTAATATTGATGTTTTTAGTGTCTATTTTTCGAATAAATTTTTTGAAATTGATCTCCGCATGCATTTTCATGATTTCTGTAAATTCCTCATAACTCTTACCTGTAAAATGGTATCCGGAGGGTACAGTGAAAACATTCTGACATACGATTTCAGTTTTCTTTCCGTATTTTTCAGCAATTAAAATTGCCTCTTCCATCGCATCTTTTGAATAATCGGAAAAATCGGAAGGCACCAGCAACCGATCAATTTTTGGACTGGCATTCTCAGGAATTATCAGCAAAGAACAACTGGCTCTTCTAGCCAATCGCTGGGAAATCACTCCTGTTCCAGGTAGATTCACTTTTCTGCCTATCAGGATCATATCTGCAGATTTTTCATGTGCCAATTTTAACACCTTTTTAGAAAGTTGACCCTCCTTCACAATAAAAGAAAACTCAATATCTTCCTTAGAAACAAAGTTTTTCTCTACTGTCTCTTTCATCTGTGATCTTCTTTCTTCCACCATGTTTTCTATTAAACTGGGAAATTCACTGAGGACCTCCTTTGGAATATTGAGGTTCCTTATGACATTGGTGAAATAGATTTTTTTGGTCTGATTGGCATTTGCAATAAAAGAGGCAAACCTAACCAATGTTTCATCCAAGGATGTTTGGTCCAAACAAACAATTAGCTTTTTGATTTGATACATTTTTTCAATAGTGCCTTTTGATGGTGCAAAATTAATGATAATATCAATGAATACGTGAATTTTGTAGAATAATATTTTGGTTGAATCGGTTTTCTTTTCAAATATTCAGTTATTTATTCTGTGAATTTGACATTTTAACAGGAGAAAAATAAGCCCATATCATAAAGTAGTTCTTTTTTGTATAGACTGGCAGAGGCAAGCAAAGAAAATATGGCCTACGTAAAACCTCAATCATTAAATTCCTAATTTTCAACACTTAAGCGCGTCTTAAGGATTTTATTGGGAATATCCTTTCTTATTCCCAACGATAAGGATTTATTATCCGTATATTTGCACAAAGGCTCAGGTCGCTGACATGTTCCGACTTCACAATTAATAAACAATTCCGAGTGAAGCCCTTTCCAAAAACAGGCCTCATCCTTTTCCGGTGCTACCGCGATAAGGACCTCGTATCTCTCAAGATTCAGGATAACAGTGGAAGTTTGCGGATTTCAGGCAGCTCAAATCCTGTCAATAAAGAGGTTTGGTAACACTCTAAGGCCTGAGTCCTTTTATTTTTTGAATCAATTCCTGCTGACTTTTAACAGCTATTTTTAATCCAAATATTCCTAATATATACAAAGCAGTAATCAATAAAGAACGTAGGATCATATCCCACAGTCCGATTGCTGACCAGAACATGAGGAAGTGTTGGAGTAAAAATACACTCCCTCCCAAGATCAATATTTTGAAAATATCCCATGTAAAAGGATCCAGCTTTAACCTTATTTTTACAAATACATATTTGATAAGGTTATAGCTTATCATGGCTACGAGCGAGGCAAAAGCTGCTCCTTCTATTCCAAATTCGGGAATTAATAACAAATTCAAGGAAATTACCAATACGCTCATAATAAGGGTAGCGGTGATATTGAAGAGGTAATACTTGGAGTAAACAATGATTTCTCCATTGATGGAGAAAAGGATATCGAAGATTTTTCCCAGTGCAATCCAAAGTACAACCCATTTCCCGACCTCATAAATCTCTTTATTGGGAATAAAAAAGTAAAGGTTGTCAATATTGGCCCAAACACCCAGAAAAAGCAATAAACAAATAAGCAGTTGATGCACCGCCACCTGTTTATACAATCTGTCTATTTTTGCTGTTTCATTTTGCGCGAAATACTCAGCCACCACAGGCATGACTACCTGAGATACAGCCCTTCTTGGCATTTCAATCACAATAGCAATCGCAAATGCTATGCTGTAAATCGCATTGGCATCTAAACCGATCATTGCCGATACCATCAGGCTGTCTATCTTCATAATCAAAAGTGATCCGGTGCTGCCTAGAAAGGTTATCAAGTTATACTTTACAAACTCTCTCCTGAAGCCTTTTGGAAATACACTGAAACTAAAATCTAGTTTAAATATGCCCAATGCGCCCATATAAATGCCCATTCCCAATAAAGTGACGAGGTAAATTATTGAAAGGGACCAGATAAGCTGGATAAAACTCAGCCATTGTAAAAAATAAGCCAATATGATAAGGGAGACCAAAATCCGCAGCAATACCTCTCTAAAAAATGTTGGCACTGCAATTTCCAAAAAGGACCTGCTAAAGGCATCCAAAATGGAATTCAGCACAGAAAAAAGCATGATGAGCAAAACGACTCCAAAAAAATCAATAACCTCGGGAGAATTGGCCTGGAAAGCCTGCACCAGATAATCACGAAAAACAAAAAATAACAACGAAACCAAAATGGCGCCTAAAAGGCTCAATAAAAGACTCATGGTAAAGAAGGAGAACTGTTGTTCTTTGACCCTTGGATAAAAGCGTGTGATGCCGTTTCCAATTCCCAATTGGGCAAAAGGAACCATGATCAAAGCCAAATCCTGTATAGTACGGAATAATCCCAATTGTTCCGGTTCAAGGACATAAGGCAGCAACCATAAAACGTTGAAATAACCAATAAGTACCCCTAAGTAGGAAGAAAAAGTGGTAAGTATACTTTGTTTGGCTATAATTCTCATACAAACAAAAATAGAGCTATAGATGGATAATTTTTATAAAAACTTTTTATTCCTCTCTATTGCTTGGCATGGCCAAAATATTACAAAAAGATCCGTTCAAGTCAGAAATAGCTTTTAATTTTCCCCTGAGTCCAATTTGATAAAACGAATAGGAATACCCCTTCAAGAAATGTAATATTTCCTCCGCCTCGTATCCAGCTGCCCTACAAGCCTCCTGGTTAATTTCAATAATAAAATGCGGGCAATATTTCTTAATGGTCATTATACTACCCTTCAATACCTGAAGCTCAGCACCTTCTACATCAATTTTTACTACATCTACCTCCTGACATTTAATGGTGGCAAGCTGATTATCCAAAGTATCCAAGCTTATTTTTTGGATCAATACCTTATGGGATTGGGTAGGGAAAATAGTGTTGACTCCTTCATTATCTCCTTCCTTTCCGTATAGAGAAATCTCACCGGGCTGGTCTGAAAGCCCCATTTTAATAGGAAGCAATACCTCTTTAAATTTTGGATTGAGGTTAAAGTTTTCCTGTAGATGTAAAAAAAGGCTGTCCATTGGCTCGAATGCAATGATTTTCCCCTCAATTCCAACTTTCCGAAGTGCCCAAAGCGCATACTCCCCTTGATTTGCCCCTATATCAATAAAAGTTGCTCCAGCTTTTAACTTTTTTTCCAAAACAAATAAAGGCCTCCAATCATGGGCTCCCCTCCAATAAATAGAAGCCCCCATACTTTTAGAAATATCTACTTTCATCCGGATGCCCTGAAAGGTAAATGTCCTCCATATTGGTCCAGTCACCTTAGGTTGAAATAAGGTTCTTAAAAGCTGAACCAGGAAATACCCGCCGGGGATAATGTAAAGATTCCTTGTGAATTTGGCTACAAACTTTTCCATGATCGAATGGGTCTCAGTTAATAAGGGAGCAAATCAAATAATAATTTCTTTCTGTTCTCTCTGTCATATCTATTTACAATAGATTTTCTGACCAATTCCTGTTCCCCTTCATTTTTAGGAGCGTTTAGTAGCTCCTTGACTTTTCTTTCCAATAAGTTAATGTCTCTCTTTACCAAAATAATCCCATTATTGTCTGTAATCTCCGGTAAAATATTCACCGTACTCACCACTGGAATACATCCACAAAGCATCGCTTCGCAAAGTGCACAACCAAAACCTTCAAAACTGGAGAGTTGAAAATAAAACCTGGTCTTTTGGTAAAGCGCCCTAAGTTGATTTCCTGGGACAGTGCCCACAAATTGAAGATTATCGGGAACTAGCAAACCACCTGGCCTCTCCATACCCACGATCAAAAAAGAACAGCTTTTCAACCTCTTGGCCAACTCAAGGATGAGATCACCACCTTTTAATATGAACTGTGGAGCGGATAATACGGCAATAAAACTTTGATTTTCCTTGTTTACTGCTGCATCAATATTCCAGAATTTCACATTGAACCCATTAGGTATGACTTTGATCGGAGTTTTTAAATCCGGGAAGTGATATAAAATGCCATTTTTCACAAGCTTTTCTTTTTGAAGAAAATTACTTTCGGTGTGGATCAATGATTCGCTAACAGGAAGTAACATAGTTGCCCATTCATATGATTTCCTGCAAAACCATTTCAATAAAGGAATCCTTAGACTTCCATAATTCAAATCAGGAATGGAGGCTGAATCCGTACCATGTAATACAATGTAAACAGGTTTACCGAAAAAGCGACCCAAAAGAGAGGGAAAAAAAGACCAGTACCCACCAAAATGAACAAACACGAAATGCACTTTAT
The DNA here is from genome assembly GCF_007126775.1 of Cecembia sp. Lineage (GTDB taxonomy): Bacteria > Bacteroidota > Bacteroidia > Cytophagales > Cyclobacteriaceae > Cecembia. Next base: position 48,497 of record NZ_SLAP01000001.1, read on the forward strand.
GAATTGTTGACAAAATATGGATGCATTGGGCAAAAAGATAAAAAGGAGCATAGATTTTTTGCTGCCAATTGTAAGTATTCACGATCAGCTCATACCTCTCTGAAAGTATGCGCATGTCCTCCTGGACAAAAGATTGAAAAGAGGGGCTGACCAGTAAAACTTTAGGCTTGGTCATGCCTTTCTCTTTTTGAATACAAGCTGAAGCCCAAAGTAAAAACAAGGAGCAATGCAATCAGGTATTGGAAAACAACCACCAGAGTTTTGGTATTGTAATAAGCGGAAGGTTCGAATTTAAAAACCACTGCTGACTTCCCTTCCGGAACCTGGATTCCTCTTAACAGGTAATTGGCTCTGATGATTGGGCTTTCCACGCCTCCAACCGTGGCTATCCAACCTTTAGGATAAAAAATTTCTGAAAACACGACGAGTCCGGCTTCTTGGGCATCGACCTCATAAATCAGCTCATTAGATTTATTTTCGATCAGGGAAACAGTACCCCTTCCGGTCGCTTGCTTGCCGTACTCTATTTCGTTTACAGTAGCCTCAAACTTACTGTCCATTCCAGCAACGATGTTAATTTCATCATCATCCGTGATGATATGATTTACCGTTTCGGGGAACCAAGCAAGTCCATTGGCTTCTGGGTTTAAGAAAACTGCATTTTCTCCTCTTCCTGCAAGAAGGTATTTGGTATTAAGCATGTTAATTGCGCTTAAACTTTGCCAATCAAATTCTCCTTCCTGAGCCTTTTGTATAAATGATTGCATTTCTGGATTCAGTACATTTTCAATCAACTCCTGGTACCTTTTCATTTTTGCACCATGATATCCTCCGATGCTGTGATGGTAATAGCTGGTTCTGGCTTCATTGAATGGATTTTCTATATTCAAAACCCGGTAATAAGATTTGTCAAGTAGTATTTTCTCATCTGCAGGAGTAATGGCAAAAAACTGCTCTGAAGGACTATACTGCATGGCTTCTTCACCTAAATAACGCCTATTGATGCTCCAAAGGTCAATTACCAATAAAAGGGCAATTCCCAATCCTGCCAATTGCACGGAAACTTTGTTTTTTAATGCGGTAAATACCAGTCCAGCAGCCAAAAGGATAAAAACTACAGTCTTTAGAGCGCTGCTCCTAAGTAAGGCCTTTCTGTCTTCCATTAAGGCATCAGCGAGCCAGTTGGGGAAATTGCTGTCAACAGGAGACCTGAAGCTAAAAATTCCTGCAAATACCCAGAAGAATACTGCCAGTCCAGCGGTGGATGCCAAAGCGATCAAAAGTTGCTTTTGGATTTTTTTATTATCAACAGATTGGAATAAATATTCCAAGCCCAAGCATCCCAATACCGGAATCGCAAACAGGGTCATAGAAAAGGCCATGGTAACAGCACGGAATTTATTGTACCCCGGCAAATAGTCAAAAAGCAGGTAATTGAACCACTCCAAGTTTTTACCCCAAGTAAGGAATATTGAAAAAACAAGGATTACCAAAAAAACGGCTTTTTCTTTTTTCGGTGCATAGAGGATCCCCAAAACAAACAGGAACAGCATAATGGCCCCACCATAAATTGGACCTCCCGTTCCTGGTTGATCACCCCAATAAGTCCTGGCATTTTTCACAAAATCCCGGGTTTGGGCAGGATCAACACCATTCGCCCTCAATGCCTGCTCTGTGGCTGAATCAGCAGGGAGTTGCTCCGTGCTGCCGCCGCCATAAAGATAAGGAACCAATAGGGTCAGTGTTTCTAATTTTCCCTGGGACCAATTGAAGGCATAGTCCTTATCCAGTCCAGAGCCGGATCCTTGTATGGAACTGATATTGGACGGACCTCTGGTGGAATAGGGACTGTATTCCAATACGGTCATGAACCTGCTGAGGTTAGCACCTACAGCCAGAATCAGCCCTAAGGACAAAACCGCCAAAGCTTTCCCAAAAACCTTTATTTTTTTACTTTTGAAAGCATTTATCAGTTCTCCAAAACCATAAATCAATACAATCAAAAGTGTATAATAAGTAATTTGAAGGTGGTTGAATTTCAATTGCAGCATCAATCCAAATGCAAATAGTGCCAGTCCCAAAAGGTATTTTCTTTGCATGCTAAGGTGAATGCCTGCCAAGATCAAAGGGATCAGACATATAGCCCAGATTTTGGCATTGTGACCGGCATCCAAACTTATTAGATGAAAAGTATTAAAGGCAAATGCTATGGCCCCAATGATTGCAAATTCAGATCTTACTTTAAAACTAAGAAGAAGAATATACATGGCCAGCATGCCAAAAAAGAGGGAATTGACAGGATGAGGTAGGCCTAAGGTAATTAGTTTGGTAAGCATATTGGTAATGTCTCCTGGGACTTCAAAGCTTACCAAATAGGCTGGCATCCCACTGAACATTCTGGAAGCCCAGAGTGCTTCTTCTCCTGTCTGTTCCCTATAGTCAAGAATTTCTTTAGCGGCACCTTCCCATTGAAGAATATCAAACTGGAATATAATTTTCCCATCAAATACGATTGGGGAAAAGTACATAAGGACTACCAGGTAAAAAAGGACAATCCCAATGAGATGGGGCAGGATATCTTTTTTGAAATTGATTTGCATTTTCTTTATTGCTGTTCTGAGACGGCATGCAAATTAGGAATAAATGCGAAAAGCTTGACGCAATGAGGCCCAATTATCTCAAATTTCCTTTTGATCAAGAAGGAGCTTTATAAAAAAAGACATGGATTGGGGGGCTGTAATTCTAAGGGTAGATTCAGCATTACCGAAATAAATTCCTATTTTTGCCACAAATAGAATACAGGCATGTTTGATAATCTTAGTTTAAAGTTAGATAAAGCTTTTAAAACCCTAAAGGGTACCGGAAAAATCACGGAAATCAATGTAGCTACTACGGTCAAAGAGATCAGAAGGGCTTTAATTGATGCAGATGTGAATTATAAGGTGGCCAAGGAAGTAACCGACACCATCAAGGAGGAGGCATTGGGCAGAGATGTCTTGATAGCAGTCTCTCCTGGACAATTATTGATAAAGATCACCCAAGAAGAGTTGACCAAACTCATGGGAGGTACCAAAGTAGACGTCAACATCAAAGGTGATCCGGCTGTAGTGCTGATTTCTGGCCTTCAGGGTTCAGGTAAAACAACTTTTTCAGGCAAATTTGCAAATCTGCTCAAAAAACAAGGCAGACAGGTATTACTGGCAGCTTGTGATATTTATAGGCCTGCCGCAATTGATCAATTGAAGGTGTTGGGTGAACAGATCGGCGTGGAAGTATACGCGGAGCCTGAAAATAAAAATGCCCTGGAAATCGCCAGCCGTGCGGTAGAATATGCCAAAAAGAACGGTAAAAAGATTGTCATAGTGGATACAGCAGGTCGTCTTGCTATAGATGATGAAATGATGAAGGAAATTGAAGCTTTGAAAAAAGCCCTTAATCCTTCAGAAACATTGTTTGTGGTGGATTCCATGACCGGTCAAGATGCGGTCAACACAGCTAAAACATTTGATGAACGACTCAATTTTGATGGGGTAGTACTGACAAAATTGGATGGTGATACCAGGGGTGGTGCAGCCATATCGATTCGTCATGTTGTTAATAAACCAATCAAGTTTATCTCCACTGGTGAAAAAATGGAAAACATAGATGTTTTCCATCCCGACCGTATGTCCCAAAGGATATTGGGAATGGGAGATGTGATCTCTTTGGTGGAAAGGGCCCAACAGACTTTTGATGAAGATGAAGCCAAGCGGCTCAATGCAAAAATCAGGAAAAATCAGTTCAATTTTGAAGATTTTCTTTCCCAGCTTGAACAGATCAAAAAAATGGGTAACGTCAAAGACCTAATGGGCATGATACCAGGAATGGGCAAAGCAATGAAAGGATTGGATATAGATGATGATTCTTTTAAACCCATAGAGGCCATCATCAAGAGCATGACTCCGCTTGAAAGGGAAAATCCTGATGTTATCGACGGCAGCAGAAGAAAAAGAATAGCCAACGGAAGTGGGCGAAGTATTACAGAAGTCAATAACCTAATGAAGCAGTTTGCTGATATGCGAAAAATGATGAAGCAAATGAATAAAATGGGAGGGGCCAAACGTGCTTTAGGAGGAATGATCCCTGGAATGGGCAGGAGGTAAGAAATAAGAGCCAAGGCAAAAGCTAAAAGAAAAAAGGGTGAGTGTGAGGTCGGATCTCGGAAGGTTTGAACCGTTAAGAAGTTTAGGTATTTTGAAATTCATTAAGGTAATTGCTTGAAATGCTGACGAATCAACTCCACTAGGTGTTTAATCCCTTTAGGTTATTTGCCCTTGGTGTAACCTGGGGTTCAGAAGTTTTTTTAATATTCGGGAATCCCGACTCCCAGGGAGTCGAACTCTAAGGAAGATAGTTCAATAAGTTTCAAGTAAAATCAAGACCTGACACCTTTATGTAATCTATGTCATTTTGAGCTTGTATCTTTTTCCTGGTAAAGAAATTATAAATCCTTGAAATTCAAGATTTAATAATTGCATAGCTAAAGTGGAAACAGAAGTGTTTAGCTCGAGCGCCATCACATCTATTTCCACTTCTTTTTTGATTTGTAGCAGAGAGATGATTTCCTGTTCCTCATGATTGAATGCAGACAAGTCCCAAACATTGGTATGCTCTCCTTTTTGGCCTACTTTGGACCAGGATAGGCTTTCTTCCAGATCTTTTGGACCAGTGTAAATGGAGGCTTTCATGCTTTTGATAAGGTTATTGCAACCTTCGGAAAAGGGAGCTTGAAGGTTGCCTGGAACCGCAAACACCTCTTTGTTGTAACTGTAAGCAATTTCTGCAGTGATCAGCGCTCCTCCTTTTTTGGCCGCTTCTACCACAATCAAGGCATCTGACAAACCAGCAATGATCCTGTTTCTTTTTGGGAAATTGGTAGGATGCATCACTGTTCCTGGAGGGAATTCACTCAAAAGACCCCCTGCTTCCATCATGCTTTCCGCTGTGTTTTTGTGTAGGGCAGGATAAATCTGCTCTACAGAAGATCCCAAAACAGCCATAGTAGGCAATTCTAGTGCCAAGGCACTGCGATGGGCTTCTATATCCACCCCGTATGCCAAACCACTGATGATTGTAGGTTTGTAGGGTGCAAGGTCCTCTACAATTTTTCTTGTGATGCGCTTTCCATATTCCGTAACATTCCTTGTTCCAACAATGCCAATGGTTCTGGAAGGATTAAATTGGGTATTGCCTTTTTTAAAAATCATCATAGGACAATCATCAAGTCCCTTTAATCTTTGTGGGAAGTTTTTATCAGAAAAAGTGATGATATCGATATTCCTTTTGAGACAATTGTTTTGAATGGTCTCTGCTTCTTTCAAAAACCTGGAGGTTTCATTTCTAAATGAGAGCAGGTTTTTGTTGATCTTGGGTATTTTGGACAATTTACCCAAAGGCATTTCAAAAAAGCTTTTTGCCGAACCTGTATAGGCTATAATGCTTCTGTATACTGCCGGACCAATTTTCGGAATCAGGTTGAGGGCAATTTCAAATATTTGTTCATCTTTGACCTGGGTTTGCATGAAGGCTTTCTCTTATTTCAATTAAAAAACGTTTGATCTGGTGAAGCCTGTCCACCATACTTGCTTTATCAAAAACTTTTTCCTGGTCTTTCTTGATGACCTCCTGAGCCCCCTGAAGGGTATAGCCTTTTACTTTTACCAATTGGTAGATATATCTGATTTTTTCTATATCATCTTTGGTAAATCTTCTGTTCCCTTTTTTGTCTTTCTTGGGTTTGATGATGTCAAACTCACCTTCCCAATAACGGATCAGAGAAGGAGCTACTTTAAACATAGTGGCCACTTCTCCAATAGCGTAGTATTTTTTTTCTATTTCACGTTCTTTGTATGGCACGGTTTGATTGTTTATTTGGATTAGAACGAAGGTGCGCAAGCCTTAAGATACCAACTTTTTTCAAATTTAAATAATGCTGGGAAGGAAGTAAACCATTTTTTAATCGGATAAATTTAAAACCTTGAAAATAAGAGGATTATTTTAAGGTACAAAGCCTTGCTACACCTTGAAGATCTGAGTCATCAATTGCCATTTCTCTTCTTCTTTACTGCCCGGCAACTTTTTTTGGTATTTTCCCATTAGTTTTTCCCACTCCTGAACTTTAGGATTTGATGCGTCAGCTTTGGTCTTTTCATTAAAAGAAAAATCATCCTCGGTTTCCATGATCATAAACATCCTGTTGTTCCAGCGGTATATCTCCATCGACAGGATACCGGAATCTTTGAAGCTTTTAAGAATTTCTGGCCAGACATTTTGATGGTAGCTTTCATATTCCTTTATCAGTAAAGCATCATCTATTAAATCCAATGTGAGACAGTAACGTTTCATGATTATTTGTCGGTTTATTCCGTATTAACTTCTATTCTCTAAAACATTATTCAAAATAGCTTTTTATATTGAAAATCAAATGTTCAGTCGGTTCGATGTCCTTCAAGTTGTATAAATTTTGCTTGTTTCTTGTTTTCTCTTCATTGTTAGAGAATGCTGTGATGGCACAATTATCCACCGTAGGAAAGGAGTTCATGTTTGGATTTATGGAAAACAACAGGGTGGATAGTTTTGATAACCCTGCCAATGCAGCTCAGGATTTTGGTATTGTTTTGATTACAGCTGCTGAGGATGCGGAAGGTTTTATTGAGTACCGTAACCAGCGGGTCGCATTTAATCTGCAGGAAGGTGAACAGTTTTTTTACAGGATTGAAAATGAGGACATGCTCCATAGGTTTAGTGGAATTGTAGAAAACAAAAGCGTGTATGTCCTTTCCTCTGGAAAAATATCAGTCTATGCTTTCAATGAAAGGATCAAGTCCGCTGATGGCACAGTGGTTCTTCCTATTGCGTCACTTGGAAAGGAATATTACGTCACCTCACATTTTGAAATCATGCGGGCAAATACAGCATACAATTATACTCCTAATGTGAATGATGAAAGCCTTTTCTTAGTAGTTGCAATAGAAGATAATACCCAAGTTGAAATAACCCCTTCTGTTTTTACACTTTCTGGAAATGCAGCGAATATCCCATTTACAGTTACTTTAAATGCAGGTCAAAGCTATCAGATCAAAGCAAAGGCAGATCTCACAGGAACAAGGATCCGAGTAGTAGGAGACAATGCCGCCGATTGCAAAAATATAGCTGCTTTTGGAGGAAATAAGTGGACTTCTGTAGGAGATTGTGGGGGTGCAAATGACCATTTGTTCCAGCATCTTTACCCGATAAAAACATGGGGAACAGATTATCTGCATGTTTCAATGGCAGGTCGTACTTCCGGAGAATTGGTCAAGGTACTGGCTTCAGAGAATAATACTCAGGTTACCGTAGATGGCCAAAATGTAGGCACATTGGATGCAGGGGAATACATTACATTGGACTTTGAACCTGATGTGGTCAAATTGATTCAAACTGACAAACCTACAGCTGTTACCGTATTTGCCAAAAGTCAGGAATGCAACCGCCCTGGTGCACCGCTGTACGGTGATGGGGATCCTTTTATGATCAGTTACAGTCCCAATCAACAGCTTCTTACTGCCGTAACCTTCAATGCCATACAGCTTCCTGTGGTCACTTCACATTATGTAAATGTGATTGTGAAATCTTCTTCTGTGGGAGGTACTTTTTTGGACGGTCAGAATATTGGGAACAGCTTTGCCATCATTCCACAGGCGCCAGAATTTTCCTTTGCAAGGATTGGTATAGCGCAGGGGGTCCACAGCCTTCAAAATGAGGAGGGCTTTATTGCTTATGTTTATGGTTTCGGAGATGTTGAATCCTATGGTTATGCAGCTGGGGCCAGCCTCAATAACCTCAATTTTGAAGTTAGCCCCATTTATGATTTTGAAGTAGAAGGTGATAGGGTGGCATGTCTGAATCAGGAAGGGAGCTGGGAAATATTCCCGGAGAATGAAATTTTCACCTATTTTATCTGGGATTTTGGGGATGGTTCTGAGCAAAAGGAAGGCAAGGAAGTCCAACATTCATTCAGCGATAAAGGGGAGTATGAGGTAAAAGTAATAGCTTCCATCAGTCCCAATAACTGTGATCAACAAGAAGAGATTATTTTTGCAGTTAAGGTCCAGGAAGTCCAGGGCGAAATCAAGGGCATCAGTTCGGCATGTCCGGAAGTGGAAGAGTTGCTATATTATTTTAAAACTGAGGATGAATATGCCAAGCTGGAATGGCAAGTTGAAGGGGGAGAAATTATTGAGGTAAATGAGGAAGAAGGTTCAGTTAGGGTTTTATGGGGAATGACCAATCCAAATGCCTCGGTTCAAGCAATCCCATTTACTTTGGATGGTTGTCCACAGACTCCTATAATTTTATCTGTCAGCATCAATGAGGTAATCACCTCTGAAATGGCAGTAGGAGCAACGCAGGTTTGCTTTGATCCGAATCAGGCTTGGGAATATGCTGTACCTAACCCTTCCCCTGAAAGGGGATATGAATGGTTCATAGAAAATGGATTGATTTTAGAAGACAATGGAATAGGGCAGATTAAGGTGCAATGGGATAAGCATGGAGTAATGGGAAAGGTGAAATACAGAGAATTCAGTTTGTCTGATAACCTGTGTCAGGGGAATGCTCCCGAATTGGAGGTACTTATTGCCGAACGGTTTGAAGTGCAAGAGGTAGATATTGAAGATGCAACATGTCATGGTGATGCTTCCGGAAGGATTAAATTGTCTGTTTCTGGAGGTCAAACGCCACTTTCATTTTCTTGGAGCCATGATGGAACGATTGACTCACCTGAAGTTTCAGGGCTATTGGCTGGTTCTTATCAGGTCACTGTCAGGGATGCAAACGCTTGTGAATTGGTCATTCATGACTTGGAGGTTTCCCAACCTGAATTATTGGAAGTAGCCACCATAGAAAGTGAAGCAGTCAGTTGTTTTGGAAGAGCAGATGGTAGGGCAAGGGTGCGAATCATTGGTGGGATAGCCCCCTTTACTGTTGCCTATGAAGAGGCTACAGTAATGGGGAATGAAGTTCTTTTTGAAAATCTGGAAGGATTGTTCTACGGTTTTGAAGTGGAAGATGCCAATGGGTGTAGCGCTTTGATTGAATTGGATATTCCGACACCTAAACCCGAAACACTTGTTGTACAGCTTCAAAAACCAAGTTGCCCTGGGCAGGCCAATGGATCGCTTTTGGTATTGCCCAAAGCTTTGAATGCCCCATATGTTTACAGATGGGAAGGGCAAGATAGCGATAATCAGCTATTGACAGACTTGTCTAGTGGAATATATCCCGTTGAAGTTACTGATAGCAGGGGTTGCATCGCCTTGGGAGTAGGAGAGGTAATTGATAAAGCCCCAATGGTAAGGATGCCAACAGGTTACAAAACAGCGGAGGGATTATTCCAAGGCGTATCGAATTGCGAAATTGAATTTACACTGAGCATTTTCAATCGCTGGGGTGAACTTATTTATTCTGGAGAGGAGGGTTGGGATGGAAAAATCCATGGAAAAGAAGCCCCAATGGGCACTTATTCCTACTTGTTTCAATACAGGTTTGAATTGGAAGGGCAGTTGATTACCAAAGAAAATAGGGGAATTTTCACGCTATTATTTTAACGGCATAACTTTTTGCCGCACAAATAGATTATTCAACATGAAACCTTCTGGGTTATGCAGGTCAATATTTCATTTGTTTGGAATATTATTGATAAATTGTCCTCTCAGAGATTTAGATGAAAATGCGACTCCGCGGAATTATAGTAGCTTTCCTATTAATTGGGTTTTTTAGCGTGCATTCTGTGCAGGCCCAATTGACCACTATAGGCCGTGAATTTTTTGTTGGTTTTATGGAAAACCACAGGGTTACTCCCAATAGAATCGATATTGCCTCCATTATTATTTCTGCCGAAGAAGATGCCGATGGCGTTATCCAATATGTCAATAACACCATTCCCTTCTCTATCAAAGCGGGAGAGCAGTTTGTGTATGATTTCCCATCGGATGGAATGGATATCATACACAGAAGCTCCAGGCAAATAGAAAATAAAGGGGTCTATATCAGTTCAAGCGGAAACATTTCTGTCCATGCCTTCAATTTTAGGGAAAGGAGCGCTGATGGGACCCTTATTTTGCCTTTATCTTCCATAGGAAAGGATTATTGGGTTACTGCTCATTATGAAACTTTTGCCGAGGGCACCAACCCGGGTTCCAACCGGAACTTTGAAAGCACCCTATTGATTTTGGCCACCGAAGATGATACCAGAGTGGAAATCAAACTCGCGGCTCAGAGTTTGGATCCCATCCCTGTACCGGCAGGTTCTACGCTTACTGTGGATCTGAAGCGTGGAGAAAGTTACCAGGTAAAAGCTGTTGGAGATCTGACAGGAACCAGGGTACGGGTCGTAGGTTCATCCGATGATGATTGTAAAAACATTGCTGTTTTTGGAGGCAATAAAATGACTTCAGTAGGAATGGACTGCGAAGATGCATCTACTGGAGACCATCTTTTTCAACAGATTTATCCAACCTTTTCTTGGGGAAATGAATACATTCATATTCCTCTGGCGGGGAGAACATCCGGTGAGATGGTCAAAGTTTTGGCTGCTGAAAATAACACCAAGGTTTTTGTCAATGGACAGGAAAGGGCTACTTTGAATGAAGGAAAATTCACGACTTTTACATTTGGTAGGGATGAGTTAGCAAATATAACTTCCGATAAACCGGTAGCAGTTACAGTTTTTGCAAAGAGCTACAAATGCAATATCCAGACGGGGCAGGGAGCCAGTGATGGAGACCCCACCATGATGACCTTGAGCCCCAACCCTCAATTGATCAAGAGGACTGTTTTTTCCTCGGTAAGGGTAGTCGGGATCGTGGAACATTTTGTGAACATTATCGCACCAGCCAATGCATTTAACCTAACTGTTTTGGATGGTATTAACATAGGGAATCAGTTTAATCCAGTTCCCGGAAATCCGAACTATGCATATGCCAGGGTAAAGGTGGGCGAAGGAAGCCATACACTTTCCAACCCTGAAGGTTTAATTGCTTATGCCTATGGATCAGGATTTATTGAATCTTATGGTTATTCTGCTGGAGCAAGTCTGAATAACCTCAACTTTGAAACAGAAGTAGCCTATGATTTTGATGTCTCAGGAGATAAAGTGGCTTGCCTTGGAGAAAATGGTTCATGGACCATTCTTCCAAGAAACCCCAAATTCGAGATTTTTGAATGGACTTTTGGAGACGGTTCAGAGGTGAAGGAAGGAAGAACGGTTGATCATGTATTCGATGCTGCTGGGGTGTATCAGGTGAAAATCCTGGCTTTCACTGGTACCAAGTCCTGTGATGAAATTGAGGAGGCATTTTTTGAGGTGGAAGTTTTTGAAACAGAAGGGGAAATTGAAGGCCCTGACAATGTTTGTCCCGAGATAGATGAGGCTGTTTACGTCTTTCAAAACGCCGTTCATGTTTCAAAAGTTATCTGGGATGTTTCCGGTGGAGAAATATTGGAAGCTGAGGATTATGCTGTAAAAATAAAATGGGGAGATTTCAATCCTGATGCGAAAGTAATCGCGATTCCTGTTACAGATGAGGGTTGTTTGGGTGAAATTATGGAATATAAAGTCCTCGTGAACGAAGTAATTGAGCCCGGTTTGGCCAAAGGCTTGAGTCAAATTTGTTATGAGGAAGGTCTTAGTTATATATATGAAGTAAAGGATTTGTTGCCTAACAGGAGATATTCCTGGTTTGTGGAAGGGGGAACCATCTTGTCTGACCCAACCGCCTCAGAAGTAGAAGTAGAATGGGGGGCAATCGGAACCATTGGAGAGATTTGGTATGAAGAATTCAGCGAAATTAACCCAAGCTGTGGGGGAGATTCCAAAAAGCTCGAAGTTAGGGTTAATCCTCCATTGCAGGCAAGAGTAGAGGATATGACAGCATTTATCTGTGAAGGCTCTAATGAAGGGAATATTCGATTAGAAGTTTCCGGAGGTTCTGGTGAATACCTTTTCAAGTGGAGCCATGACCCGGATTTAGATGCTCCCGAAGCCACAGGACTCACAGTTGGGCTATATGAAGTGGAAGTGCAGGATACCGGAGGTTGTTTGGTTTATTTCGATCAAATTGAAATCAAGGAATCATTGCCAATGGAACTCGATGGTGGTCCTGCAGTGGTTGATGCGCGCTGTTACGATAGTGCAGATGGTTATGTGAGTTTCAGCATTAATGGTGGCTTGCCGCCCTACAGCCTTAATGAAGAAAATGCCTTGGTGATGGGGGGATCTATTCAAGTTTTAAACTTAGAAAGAGGACAGTATATATTTGAAGTCTACGATGCTGCGCGCTGTGTTTTAGAGGTAGCGGTTGAGATAGGCTCACCAGAGCCCTTGGAAGCAGCATTTGAACTTGAAAAATTAGCCTGCCCAGGTATTCCAAATGGGATTTTGACTGTAATTCCCGAGGGAGGAGTAGCACCCTACGCCATCACTTGGGAATGGGAAGGGAGTACAGGCCCTAGTATAATGGACATTCCTGCTGGTTCTTTTGCACTTAACATCACAGACATCAACGGTTGTAGTAAAGATTTCACAGGAGAAATGAAGGAAGGTGCTCCGCAGTTACGAATGCCAACAGGTTATGATCCAAGAGATGGCATGTTTATGGGTGTCAGTAATTGCGATGTGGAATTTAAATTGATGATTTTTAATAAGTGGGGTCAATTACTTTATGTGGGAGAAACTGGTTGGGATGGGCGCATTGATGGTGAAGAGGCTCCTTTAGGCACCTATTCTTATATGATTGAATATGTTTTTTCTCTGGATGGAGTAAACAAAGCAAGACAACAACGTGGGATTTTTACATTAATCAGATAATTCTTTTATAATTGTAATTCAATATTCGTTTTTATGAAAAAGATTTTGATCACTGGAGGAGCTGGATATATTGGCTCCCATACGGCTGTGGCATTGGTAGATGCCGGTTTTGAGCCAGTTATTATTGACAATTTTTCCAATTCTGACAAATCCGTATTGTCTGGTTTGAAGCATATTCTCGGGAAGGATCTAAGCTATTATGAAGGGGATTGCAATGACAGTACCCTTTTGAATAAGGTTTTCTCAGAAAATGATTTTCAGGGTGTGATTCATTTTGCTGCTTTTAAAGCAGTGGGAGAGAGTACACAGTTGCCGCTGAAGTATTATAGTAATAATATTGACTCTCTTTTGATATTATTGGAAACCATGGCTGCTCATGGAGTGAAAGATTTGGTTTTTTCCTCAAGTTGTACTGTATATGGTCAACCTGATGTATTGCCTGTGAGTGAAGACACCCCTAGGCAAGAGGCAGAAAGTCCTTATGGAAACACCAAAAAAATATGCGAAGATATTTTAAGAGATTATATCAAAAGCGGTGTAAATTCAAGAATTATATCTTTAAGGTACTTCAATCCGGTAGGTGCCCACCCCAGTGGGGAAATAGGAGAGCTGCCATTGGGGGTTCCCAATAACCTGGTGCCATTTATTACCCAAACAGCGATGGGTATCAGGGAAAAGCTAACAGTCTTCGGAAATGATTACAACACAGCAGACGGTAGCTGTGTCAGGGATTATATTCATGTAATGGACTTGGCGGATGCCCATGTAAAAGCTTTGGCTTATCTTTCTCAACAAAAGGATAATTTTTATGACCTGTTCAATGTAGGTACAGGAAATGGCAATACTGTTCTTGAGGTAATACAAACCTTTGAGAAAATAAGCCAACTAGCACTCAATTACCATATCGGACCAAGACGCCCGGGAGATATAGAGAAAGTTTGGGCAAGTACCGAAAAAATCCAAAAGGTTTTAGGCTGGAAGCCCAAATACAGTCTTGAGGATTCTATTAGGGATTCATGGAACTGGCAACAGAAACTGGGGGAGAAGGTATAAAGCCTGTTCTTCTATCCATGAAAACTTCTTTAATGGCTTCCAAGTAATCGAATCCATGGCCTTCTGTAGGCTCGATATAATTTCCTTCCAGGTATTCGTTCCAACAACATACCATGATGGTATTGCCATTACTGGATTTGTATTTTTCTGAAATTTTCCGTGCATCTTCCAGCTTGGCTTTGAAGCTTGATTTATTGCTGTGGACCCGGTCTTTTTGGGGCTCAGAAGGAAAGCCTGTTTGCTGAGGCCAGGTGCCGCCTGCCGGCCGCATATCCCATCCCATGGCCACGGGAACCTGGTACTCAAATGTAGGGTCATTTTTATGGAATTCAGCCCATCTGTTCCAATGTCCCTGATAGGTTTTCCGCATATCTGCAAAATTCTTATTGTCCTGTTCAAAGAAATTATGGTAGACATAGGCCGTTAAACCCTCAAAACCCATTTTCTTCAATCTGGGAACATAATCCTGAAAAAGTAAACGGTCTGTATACCTTCCCCCTCTTCTTGGATCCCTTGCACTGTTTGGCCTCCAGCGTGTCGGCATACCATATTGTCTCTCATTTGGCATCATTGCGCCCGAGGCCACAGCAATAAATTTGATTCCTTTGTATCCGTTTTTAATAGCTAAGGCCTTTGACCTGTCCAGTAATTCTTTCATACTGATGCCATAAAATGCCGCTCTTGCTTCTGTGTCCTGAGGGAAATACAGGTAAACAATGGGTCTGCCATCAGGATCCCTTAAGTAATCTTTTCTCTTAAAGTATTTATCAATCCATAGTTGGGTAATTTTATCATGCACTTGAAGGTAAAGTTGCTTGTCAGGCTTCTCACCTTCATAATTTCTTCCGGCCTGTATGCTTTCAGGAGAACCAATGTCCAACCATAACTTCCATCGCTCATCACTGTCATCACACCAATTGATTGCCCATTTCATTTGCTTGTCAGCTGGTAATTTTTCATTTTCCTTCAGCAATGCGGTCAATTGATCTGCCCATTCTTCCAAGCCTGGAACAGCCACCCTTCCATCCCGATTAGGATCAATTCTCCAGCCTTCCGGATAATAGATTTTGGATTGGGGACCAAAGTAGAGATGGTAATAATAATGTCTGCCAAAAAACCAATTATAGGCAAAAAAATCTATACCATAATTCTTCATGTACTCCAGTTGCTTTCTAGCCGTTTTTGGGTTATCCCTTTTGTAAAATCCCCCTAAACTGGCATGGGGCTTCCGGTTCAAATAGGGGCCTTCATAAGGATATTGCCGGTTGTAAACCCTTCCTCTTGGTCCCCAAATTCCTGGATTTTTCAGACTCGAGCAGTCTTCCCTTCCTGTAAGACAAGACCAAAAGCTGTCAATATCCCGGTCAGGATCTCCTGATGTATTCCAAGATGGCATAAAATATACACCCACCAAATGTCCTGATTGTTTCTCATTGGAAGCAATCCGCGCAGCCTCATCAAAAATAACAGGTGCTTCAAAATCAGAATTTTCCTGGCCTCCAATTTCCGGAGAGCTAGAAGATTTCTCTTTTTCTTCGGAAGAGGTAAGTCCTTTGATTTTTTCTTCACAACTACCAGGGTCTATTGTCAAAATCACTGCAAAAAGTAAAAGAGGAGAAAATAGCTTCATAATTGTAAAGATTTTTATTAAAACGAAAGCACTTTACAACAAATATAAAAAATCCGTGATGCTTTTGCACCACGAATTTTACATTTACTGGCTGATTTGTTTATTTTCTGGCAATGGCTTTTTTGGCGGCCTTTACAATATTTTCCGCATTCAAACCGTATTTTTCCAACAATTGTGCGGGTGTTCCCGACTCTCCAAATGAATCATTGACCCCTACGTATTCAAGTGGGGCCGGGTGGTTCTTAGCAAAAACTTGGGCAATACTGTCTCCCAGTCCTCCATTCACTTGATGCTCTTCGGCTGAAACAGCACAACCTGACTTAGCCACAGATTCCAAAATCGCAGTTTCATCTAAGGGCTTGATGGTATGGATATTGATTACCTCAGCAGATATCCCTTCTTCCCTAAGCATGGCTTCGGCTACTATAGCTTCCCATACCAAATGGCCAGTGGCGAAAATACTTACATCTTTTCCCTCTATCATTTTAACCGCTTTACCGATTTCAAAATTTTGATCAGCAGGAGTAAATATTGGCCAGCTTGGACGGCCAAACCTGAGGTAAGCTGGTCCAACATGATCCACCAGAGCCAAAGTGGCCGCTTTGGTTTGGTTGTAATCACAAGGAACAATCACAGTCATGTGAGGCACCATTTTCATCATGCCCACATCTTCCAGGATCTGATGCGTGGCGCCATCCTCACCTAAGGTAAGTCCCGCATGGGAAGCGCAGATTTTAACATTTTTTTCAGAATAAGCCACAGATTGACGGATTTGGTCATAAACCCTGCCGGTAGAGAAGTTGGCAAAAGTACCGGTAAAAGGTATTTTACCCCCGATGGTCATCCCCGCAGCCAAACCAATCATATTGGCTTCGGCTATTCCTACCTGGAAAAATCTTTCAGGAAATGCTTTCTGAAAAGCGCCCATCTTTAAAGAACCGATGAGGTCTGCACACAATCCAACAACATTTGGATTTTTTCTTCCTGCCTCCAAAAAACCATCTCCAAAACCTGAACGGGTATCTTTTTTTTCTGTATATGTATATTTTAAATCTAAGGTCTTTTCCATTTTAATAGTCTCCTAGTGTTTCTTCTAATTGTCCCAATGCATTTTCCAATTGCTCGTCATTCGGGGCTACACCGTGCCATTTGTGTGTTCCTACCATGAAATCTACCCCATAACCCATTTCCGTATAGAGCAAGATCAATATTGGCTTTCCTTTTCCCGTAAGCGCTTTGGCCTGGGCCAATCCTTCCAAAACGGCTTCCATTTCATTGCCTTTTTGAATCTCAATCACATCCCAGCCAAAAGCCTCATACTTGGCTTTTAGGCTAAGCAGGTCCATGACCTTGACCGTAGGGCCATCGATTTGCTGTCCATTGTAATCTATGGCTGCAATCAAATTATCTACTTTATGATGGGCAGCATACATAGCCGCTTCCCATACCTGTCCTTCTTGCTGCTCTCCATCACCCATCATGACATATACCAACCGCTCGTCCTGATTTAGCTTTTTGGCCTGTGCCGCACCAATGGCAACAGAAAGGCCCTGACCAAGGGATCCAGAAGCAATTCTTACTCCTGGTAAGCCCTCTTCTGTGGCAGGGTGGCCCTGAAGCCTTGAATTGATTTTCCTGAAGGTTGCCAACTCTTCCGTACTAAAGTATCCTGTTCTGGCCAAAACACTGTACCAAAGAGCCGAAACATGCCCATTGGATAAAAAGAAAAGGTCTTCATTTTTTCCGTTCATGTCAAAATTTTTGTTGTGCTCCATTTCATTGAAATAAAGCGCTACAAAATACTCTGTCAGGCCTAAAGCGGCTCCGGGATGGCCCGACTGCACAGCATGAACCATGCGCAGACAATCTCTTCTTACCTGAGAACAGATTTTCTTAAGTTGATCGCTTGATTGTTTTTCCATTGGATTGGAATTATTTGAGAATTTGATTTGTGTGCTCTTTTGTCTTTACCTTTTCAATGATTTCCTCCAGTTTCCCTTGCTCATCAATAATAAAAGTAGTCCGCGCTGTCCCCATATATTTTCTGCCATACATGGATTTTTCTACCCATGTGCCGTAAGCTTCATGAACTTTTAGGTCTTCATCCGCAATAAGAGAAAAAGGAAGGTTTTGCTTTTCTATAAATTTTTGATGTGATTTTTCCGAATCCGAACTCACTCCCAAAATCACATAACCTGCTTTTTGTAATGCTTCATAATTGTCTCTTAAGTTACAAGCCTGCGCAGTACAACCCGGCGTGTTGTCTTTGGGGTAAAAATACAAGACAACCTTTTTTCCTTTGAAATCAGATAATTTCACAACATTTCCATTCTGATCTTTTGCTTCAAAATCAGGAGCAATATTTCCTACTTCTAATGACATGTTTTTTTGTTTTTAGATGAACAATTTAATTTATGACTGTGGTAAAGCGGGCTTCATTGCCTGCCATATCACGTACCTTTAATAAAACTTCTCCTTTCAGCGGTTGTTTATCCAATTTCTCTGACCATATCAGATTTTGTTTGTGTTCATACCTCATCAAGAGCCATTGCCCATCAACATAAGCCTCAAAATCCCTGATTCCTGATTTATCATCAACAATCCTGAAGCGTATTTCTTGAGAATTGATTCTAATGGGCCTAATATTAGGTGCTGTCTTGTCCTCCTCTAATACAAAAGTACCAAAATTTCTTGTTTTGAAACGAATATGCTCACCTTCCCAATCACCACCAACAAAAGATTTCCGTCCATTGGCTGCTTGATGATATACATGTGTGTATTCCGAGCGTTCTGAATACCCTGGATTTTTCCACATTATCCCAATATTACTCCATAGATAGTCTTCCGGACCGTTGATACTGAGTCGGGAATTATTTGTTTTTTCTATGCGTAAATAGAGGTCATCCAGTAGGCTGTTTTCCTGAAAACTAATCTCCAGATCTGTGTTGCTAAAAGAAATTTCCTCTCCGAAAGGGATTTTTTTTATGGCAGTAGGCCGAATGACTTCTGAACAAATGTCCAGAGAATCCGGTATTCCGTAGTCCATATCCCACAAATAAACCCTTCTTCCCTGTATGGTATAGGCTGGAGGTAAATCCATTACATGACTGTTGACGTACACTTTGGCCATATTGCCTAAATAGGAGGGACCGGTCTCAATTTTCATGATCTCCCGGTGATAACTTATCTGTGTTCTAAGGTTACCTCCATGATTATTATCAGTGAAAAAATGTTTGCTTTCATCCTCTTGTAATTGGAAATAAAGACTCCTTTCATTACCAAAAAAATCTCTCATCCTGACTTCAAAATTTCCTTCCATTCCATCTGAAAGGAATAACAGGCCGGAACCGACTGTATCTGGCTGATAAAATTGCAAGAGGTTATTGGGCTCTAAGTACAATTTAGTGAAACGGTTCTGGTGGGTATGCCGCAAAAGAAAGCGGGTATGATCCAAGTTTAATTGATCCATTTGCATACTGAAATGCATTTTTTCCCCTTCCCAAAGCTCATAGTTTGGGACACCAAAAATATTATTTACACCATCCATCCTGTCTATTGCATAGACTTCTATACCCACTTTTCCCGTAATTTTAACAGGTGTCCTGAGTATGTAGCGTCCAGCTTCCAATATGGGATTAAACTCCTGCCTTTGGAATTTGCCATTGACCCTGGAATCCAAACCAATGGGTCTGATGGCTATACGATAGAGCTGGGGGGGAGTGTTGTCAATCACTTCAGAGAAACCAAAGATTAAAGGATCCAATGCCCTTTCCAAACTGTCCCGAATCTCAAAATGCAGATGAGGCCCTGCTGAACTTCCTGTATTTCCCCCATTTCCTATAATTTCTCCCTTTTTAACGGGTAAAGTCTCCGGGTTTAAGAAAAGCTCCAATTCATTTTTTTTTGCTTTGTACATTTCCTCACGCAGGTAATCTGCGATTTTGGGCGAAAAGTTCCTCAAATGGGCATATACGGAATATTGCCCATTATCGTGCTTGAGATAAATGACATTGCCATAACCATGAGTGGATAGCTTGATACGGTAAACATGGGCATCCGCAATCGCAAGTACCGGCTCGCCATCTACACCTCCGATTTTAACATCTATGCCAGAATGGAAATGGTTGGGCCTTATCTCTGAAAAATTACCTGAAAGCAAAGCCCTTTCACCGGGCTTAATGGGAAAGAGGTATTCCTGGGCATGAAGCTTTAATGAAGAGAAGATAAGAAAGAGAAGGAGTAATTTACTTGACTTCAAAATCCAAGAGTTTTTTATCCCCAATAAAACCTTCCAGATGGTCACCAATACTGACCTTGCCAACACCAGCCGGCGTACCAGTGAAAATTAGATCTCCTTTTTTTAAGGTAAAAAATTGGGATACGTAGGCGATGATACTATCAAAGTCAAAAAGCATCATGGAAGTATTGCCCTTTTGACGGAGTTCTCCATTGATCAGCAAATGGAAATCGATATCACTAAGGTCTTTGAATTCACTGACAGGTAAAAAACCACCAATTGGTGCAGAATTGTTAAAAGCTTTGGCAATTTCCCAAGGCAAACCTTTACTTTTGCATTGATCCTGTAAGTCTCTTGCAGTGAAGTCTATACCTATTCCTATTTCGTCGAAATAGCGGTGTGAAAATTGCTTTTGAATATATTTGCCTTCTTTGGATACTTTTAACACCAGTTCTGCCTCATGGTGAATGTTTTTCGAAAATTCCGGATGGTAAAAAGGGGCATTGTTTTTAAGAAGCGCTGTATCCGGTTTGAGAAAAACCACTGGACTACTTGGCTGTTCATTGTTCAGTTCTTCAATGTGTTCGGCATAATTTCTGCCGATTGCAATAATCTTCATAGGTTTAGGATTTGACGCAAAGAAAGTGATTTTTCCTTACACTCAGTATCAAAAGGAGAGGTGATTCGGGGATAATTTTTTTATTGTATGGTATTGATTCAACTGAAATGTGACAGTTCCTTTAGTGATTTTTGATATTGATGGATATTTGATGTTTCTAGATATTGTCCTACAATAAATCCATTAACTTTTAATGCAATAAAATAAAGATCAGGTATTCTCCTTCCAAACTTCTTTTTCATTATCGACCAGTTCTTTACCCCAGATCGGCAATTCTTTTTTGATGCGCTCTACCAATTCTTCACAAGCATCAATAGCTGCCTTTCTGTGCTTGGAGGAAGTAAAGACAAACAAGCATATTTCTCCCGTTTTGACCTCACCCAAACTGTGGTAAATATGCATGCAGGTCAGTGGATATTTTTCAAAAATAGCTTCCCTGATTTCAAAAGCTTTTTCCAATGCCATGTCTTCGTAAGCCGTGTACACAATAGCCTGTACGGTTCCTCCTTCTTTTTCATCGGCTCTAACCTGACCCAGGAATATACTGTGCCCTCCTATATCCGTTTTGCTGCTATGGTTTGCGATGGACTTCGCGATTTTTTCAGGTGAAATCGGACCCTCTACAAATATATTTTTGGGTTTTCTGTGCTTTTCCATACTACTCAATTTAATGGTGCGTCGGGGGATTCAATGCCTCCGATAATAGAATATATTTTTTTCCCAGAAAGGGTCTGGCTCAATTCTCTGGCCATGCGTAGACTCCGGATTCCAGATTGACAGAACAGGTAGATGCCCTCCGCTTCTTTCATTTCCGGTATGATATCATGAGGGCCTGAAAATGGAATTTTCATATGCGCATGGCCTTGAAGTTCCGGTCGTTCATTCAGTTCCCTTACATCAATGAGTATTGATTTTGAATTTTTCTCTATCAGTCCCAAAGCTTCTTTCCAGCTGATAACTTCCTTTGCATCACAAAACAAGGCATAATCTCTTGATTCAAATTCAGTCAGGTTGTTTGGTAGCATTTGCTCGGATGCGGGGTGCTTTTCCAGGGCAAGCGTATATGTTTGATGATTGAGCAGGTTATAATACAGTATTTTACCGGTCAATACCTCCCCGTATCCTGTCAAAAATTTAATCGCCTCTGCAGCTTGCATAATGCCCATTATACCCGGAAGTACACCAAGAACCCCGGTCTCATTGCAATTAGGGATTTCAGAATCTTTTGGTGGCTCGGGGAAAAGGTCCCTGTAATGGATATCCCCTTTTTTTGTGTTGAAAAGGGCTAGTTGTCCTTCATTCTGATAAATGGCTGCAAAAACCAAAGGTTTGCCCAGTAGGACACAGATATCATTGACCAAATAACGGGTCGGGAAATTATCTGACCCATCAATTACCAGATCATATGTTTGTATATAACTGACAGCATTGGAAGTCGTAAGAAACTCAGGGATGCACTGTATGTTTACATCGTGGTACTTGGATTTCAGGTGATGTGCTGCAGCCTGTGCTTTGTTGATACCAACCTCTGCTTCCCCATACATTACCTGCCTATTCAAATTACTTTCCGCTATGGTATCTCCATCAATAATTCCAATGGTTCCAATGCCTGCAGCAGCAAGATAAAGCAAAGCAGGACAGCCCAGCCCACCTGCTCCAATGATCAAAACCTTAGATTTCTTCAGTTTTTGCTGCGCTTCATTCCCAAACCCTGGCAATATGACCTGTCTGACAAACCTACTCATATCATCCTCCGGAAAATGGGGGTAAAAGGGCCACCTCAGCCTCGTTGGGAATAGGCTGGTTTCCGGAAACCAATTTTTTATTGATTGCGATTCCGAATTTCATCTTTTCAAGTTCAGGAAATTGTTGATAAAGGTAGCCCCTTAACACCTCAGTAGTGGGGATGCTATCCAGATCCAAGCAATCGGCTCCCAATTTTTCAGCTATCATACCGAAGGCCCTGATTTTTATGCGATGTGTTACCATTTCCATTGATCTATTCTTTACTGGTAATTCCTATAACAGCAATTCAATTTTGTTATTCTATTTTAATTTGTCAAATAGTTTTGACGATTTTCCTATTGATATAACCTCTCTTTTAGAGCAAATCGTGAACAAAAAGAAAAGCTTATCCACCAATTTTGATCATGCTTCTGTTTTGGATTTTATCTGCATCGGTCTTTTGGTAATCGGGGGTAAACTGACCACCCAAAATTGCATGTTTTCGCTGTACGGATAGTTTGATTAGAGGCAGGATGTCTTTTCCTTGTCTTAAATTTCCCAATAAATCCATTTCTTCCTTCCCAAAGAGACAGTTTTTCATCTTTCCGTCCGCTGTCAGTCTCATCCGGTTGCAGTCACCGCAAAAATGCTCACTCATTGTGGTAATAAATGCAAATGTTCCTTTATGCCCGGGAACCTTATATTTTTTTGCCGTGGCATGGGGTTCATCCTGAAGTTTCTCTGCCTCGAATTTTTCCCGCACCATTTCAAGCATCTCTCTTGCGGTGATGACTTTATCTACTTTCCAATGGTTGCCTTCAAAAGGCATAAATTCAATAAAACGGACATGCAGGGGATAATCCTTGGTCAGTGATACAAAATCCAGGATTTCTTTTTCTATGATTCCATTCAGGGCTACTGCATTGATTTTTACCCGGAAACCTTCTTTTAACAAAAGAAGGATGTTTTTCCATACCTGATCTAACTTGTCTCTTTTGGTCAGTTTGAAAAAAGTTTCCTTGTTGAGGGAATCCAAACTCACATTCAAGGTCCGCATGCCCACTTCCTTTAGCTGATCTAAATGCTTATGTACCAAAATCCCATTGGTGGTCATGGTCAATTCCACAGGGTATTTGGCAAGTCTGTTCAGGATTTCCGGAAACGCTTTCCTGACCAGCGGTTCACCTCCTGTCAGCCGGATTTTTCTGACTCCCTGCGCTACAAAAACCCCGGCAATCTGATCGATTTCATCTGTTGACATCAGCCGAGATTGAGGCAAAACGTCTATTTCCTCATTGGGCATACAATAAGCACAACGGAAATTACAGCTGTCAGTCAAAGAGATACGCAGGTAATCGTGAATTCGGTTGTGTTTGTCTACAAGCATGGAATCAAAAGGATTGAATTACTAATATCGTAAAAATGACCGTATAATGCCATTATACTGTACGAATGGTCTCTTAAAAGGAAGTTTTTTCTATAATAGTTTCCTTTTGTGCATGGAAATTTCATCTTAAATATTCGTTTGACAGGAATTTACGTCACTCTTAGAAATTAATTTTTAGGTAAATTTACAGAAAAGGAAATGACAGCTATTGAAACGTCATGCTGAGTTTTTAAAATTTGGCATTTACAGAAAGGCAATGACATCTAGCGAGCCGTCATCCTGATCCGCCACAGGCGGAGAAGGATCTCCTCTATTTTGGGAGACTCTTCCTTCGTCAGAGTGACGGTTCCAGTAACCTGTCAATGGTAGTTTTTAAAATCTGACATTTACAGAAAGGTAATGACAGTTATTGAAACGTCATGCTGAGCGGAGCTTGCGGAGTCGAAGCATCTCCTTAACTTTGGGAGATTCTTCGCTTCCCGCAATTCTGCGGGACAGGCAGTTCCTCGCTCAGAATGACGGTTACTCTTATCTGTCAATGGTAACTTAGTGAAGCATTTCCTCTATTTTGGGAGACTCTTCTCCCGAATTACTCGGTATCAGAATGACGGAAAGCATTATTTCAGAATCATCAAAAAAAAACTCTGCCCACATCTTCATGCATACAGAGGTTTTTTTTATAATTAAAATGTAATCAGGATTACTTGGTCAGTGCTTTTTCCCTTTGAATTTCCAGCATGTCCACGGGAGGAGGTGTATTGTCGCCCAGCAAATGCTGTACATAATAATCTCCCATTTTCCAGAAGAAATACTCCGTCATATCGCCGAACCCATGTCTTTGCCCGGGTAGGATTATGAAATCAAAACGTTTATTGGCTTTAATCAAGGCATTTGCCATTCGGATGGTGTTGGCGGGATGTACGTTATTGTCAACATCTCCCGTTACCAATAGCAATCTTCCTTTAAGGTTTTTGGCCAGGTCAGGATTTCTTTCAATTTGGTAGACAAAGGTGGTATCCCCTTTTGGGGTCACTATTTCTTTCACGCCATGGTGCTTTTCAGACCACCAACGGTTGTAAATGTTGTTTTCATGATTTCCAGCAGAAGAAACAGCGACTTTGAAGAAGTCAGGATAGACCAGCATGGCCGCTGTGGACATAAACCCACCACCGGAATGGCCATGAATCCCAACCCTTGATTTGTCAATGAAAGCATGTCGATCGGCCAATTGCTCCACGGCCGCTTTTTTATCTGCCAAACCATAGTCTCTGAGGTTACCGTAACCATAATTGTGGTACCATTTTGATCTGCCAGGATGCCCACCGCGGTTACCAATGGTTACCACTACAAATCCAAACTGCGCCAAACGATCAATGCGGTCCATGGACCTGCCAAAAGATTTGTTAACAGCTTCGGTTTGGGGACCTGGATAAACATATTGTATGATCGGATAGCTTTTTGTACTGTCAAAGTCAAAAGGCAAATACATGACCCCATACAAATCGGTTATGCCATCATCAGCTTTTACTTGATAGGGTTGCGGGAATTGATAACCTGCCGCAAATAGCGAACTAAGATCTGCTGTTTCCAAGTCCATGACTTTGCGCCCCATATTGTCATAAAGGGTAGAAGCGGGTACTGTATTTACCCGGCTAAAATTATTGACAAAGAAATTGCCTTTGTCATTCATGGAAACGCTGTGATTGTAATCCCCGGGGTTGAGTAAGGTGACAGCTCCTCCATTGATGCTGACTTTGTATAAATGCTCATAATAGGGGTCTTCGCCCTTTTCTCTTCCATTTGCAGTAAAGTATAATGTTCTGGCCTTTTCATCTACTCTTATTACTGACTCGCTGTGGAAGGGACCAGCAGTCAATTGTCTTTTCAAATTGCCATCGGTACCATACAGGTAGTAGTGGCCCCAACCATCCCTTTCAGACCAATGGATCATTTCCGTGCCATTGTTGAAAATTTCAGGTTTTTGAATTTCTATATAGGTATTGCTTCTTTCTTCCACAATAACTTCTTTTTTACCTTCTTTGATATTCCAGCGGCAGATGTCTATACGCTTTAAATCTCTGGAAGTAATAGAGAAATAAAAATAATCCGTATCTCCCAACCACTTGACGGGTTTGAAATCATCATCCCTATTGGAGGCAGGCGTATCCTTTGACCACAAACCAATCGTCTGATCTTTGAAAGTGGCTACATCCAACTTGGAAAATGTCTCATTATCAAATGAATAGTGGTGTAACTCGGCAATGGGCTGTTCCTTTTCACCGGGCATGGCATACTTGTAGGTTTCCAAAGTAGGCCTTGGATCCCTGGTATTGTGGATCACCCATAAATCTTTTACTTCTCTTGCATCTGAACGTGTCAAAATAAACTGTTGGGAATTCTCAGCCCAAAGGATACTTGCCCGCTTTCTTTTATCCTTATTTTTTTCTTCTTCCACATTATCTTCTCCACGGGTCGAGCCACCGTAGGAATAGTCTTTTTCCCCATCGGTGGTGAGTTGATGCTCTACGATGGTGCTGTCTTTTTCATCTTTAACCGCTTTGAGGAAGTTTTCCTTGTCCATCCAGTACAGATTGTGGTGTCTGGCAAAAACCACTTTGGAGGAATCCGGAGAAATGTTCGCCCAAGCCAATCTTTTGGCTTCTTCTTCAGGGTCTTCGATTTCTGTGAGCACCTGGCTGTTGATGTTGTATCTGAAGACAAAAGTTTTCTTCTCTAAAGAGTCTTTGGCATTCTTGTTTTTGGATTTGATTTCCTCCCAGTCTTTTTTCAGGATATCCTGGCTGCTTTTCACCTTAAATTCTATGGTGTTTTCATCTTCCAAAAACTTCATGTTGCTGATGTCTAAATGCTGTCCGTCAAAAGGATCTTTCACCACCTTGGTGATTTCTGCTGCCAAACGGTCATTGTCAAACAGCTTGGTTTTACTTTTGGTCGCAGGATTCACGATGTACCAGTTTTTTCCTTCCGTAGTTTCGTATTCATACCAAAAGCGATCTGATTTTTTCAACCAATGGGCATCTACAGAGGTACTGAAAATCATCTTTTTCAGTTTTTCAGGAGAAAATCTCGCAGCGAGTTCATAATTTCCTTGTGTATGCGGCGCTTGAGCATGTACTGCCCCTATAGCCAACCAACAAAAGAATAAGAGGTAAACTTTTTTCATAATTTATCAAATTTCAAACCTTGAAACTAAAATAAAGTCTAATTAATGAACAACCGTTGATGGAAAATTAGGTTTTATGAGATTTGCTTTTTCTTGTATTAGCAAAATACAAGGAGCAGGACATTAACATCCATAAACATTGAACCCTGAACCTGTCTTGTTCAAAAATTTCAATTCCGCCGCGGCGGACAAGTCGTTCATTGTTCAATCAGCCTAGGCGGACAAGTTGTTGTACGAATCATATTTTGAACCTGAACCTTGAACTCTGCATTTCTAATTCCTAATTCTTCATACTTCACTCCATTCAGGAAATATTTCTTCATTCATTATTATATATTCTTTTACCTTCCACTTATCACAATCTGCTTTCCTTCTGTATAAATCAAGTGCTTTTCAAATACTGTCTTGGTATATTTAAACAGCATTAATTAAAAACACTATGAAAAGAAACTTACTGACGTTATTTATGCTGGTTTTTACCGTGCTAAATTCACAGGCACAGGAAACTAGAGACATCAAAGTAGAATCCTCATCAGTAACCAATGGTACTGCGACTATCAAAGGCAACCGCGTTCCTTATAAAGCCACTGCCGGTACCATGCCGGTCTGGAATGAAGATGGAGAACCTATTGCTACTTTGTTCTATACCTATTATGAAAGAACAGATGTAACAGATAAAAGCACCCGTCCCTTGGTATTTTCCTTTAACGGTGGTCCAGGTTCAGGCTCACTATGGATGCACTTGGCCTATACGGGCCCTTATGTACTCAACATCGACGATGAAGGTTATCCATTGCAGCCTTACGGCGTGAAGCAAAATCCTCATTCTATCTTGGATGTAGCCGATATCATTTATATCGATCCGGTGAATACAGGCTATTCCAGGATTGTTGATAAGGAAACGCCCCGATCCACTTTCTTTGGCATCAACTCTGATGTGAAATACCTCGCTGATTGGGTGAAAACTTTCGTGACCAGACAAAACAGGTGGCAATCGCCAAAATACCTGATTGGGGAGAGTTATGGCACTACCCGGGTTTCCGGTTTGGCCCATGAACTTCAAAATGCGCATTGGATGTATTTGAATGGCGTAATTCTGGTTTCTCCTACTGGTCTTGGTCTTGATAGAAGCGGTCCAGTTGCCAAAGCCAATTACCTGCCTTATTTTGCTGCCACTGCTTGGTACCATGAGGTATTGCCGGCAGACCTTCAGGCCAAAGACTTGGATGAAATCTTGCCTGAGGTGGAAAAATATACCATGGACGTAGTACTTCCTGCCATAGCCAAAGGGGGAGCTTTGGATGAAGCAGAAAGAAAAGCCATTGCCAAGAAGATGGCCTATTATTCTGGTATCAAGGAGGAAGTATTCATGAATTTTGCTTTGGCAGTACCGACCAGTTTCTATTGGAAAGAGTTGATGCGCGATAAAGGATTGACTGTAGGCCGACTGGACAGCCGATACAGAGGAATTGACCAGACCGATGCTGGAGAAAGGTTTGATTATGATCCGGCTTTGACTGCCTGGAACCATGCCTTTTCCCCGGCGATGAATTATTATGCTAAAAACGTTTTGAAGTATGATACGGATTTGACCTATTACTTATTTGGTCCCGTGCATCCTTGGGACAGAAACAACGACAATACAGGTATGCAGCTGGCACAGGCCATGTTACAAAACCCATACTTACATGTGATGACCCAATCGGGGTACTTTGATGGTGGTACAGATTATTTCAATGCCAAATACAACATGTGGCAGATGGATCCTGCCGGAAAACTTCAGGATAGAATGAGCTTTAAAGGATACAGGAGTGGTCATATGATGTACCTTAGGGCTGAAGATTTGGCCAATTCCAATGAGGATGTAAGACAGTTTATCCTGAAGACCATTCCGGCAAAGGATAAGCCTGCGAAGTATTGGTAGGAGAGAGGCGAGAGATTAGCGTCAAGAAACAAGATTTAAGAAATTCGAATTTCTGAAGATTTTGAACCGTGAAGGAGTTAAGGAAATTAGGATTCCATTAAATTGGGGTTCAGAATTACCTTAACTCCTTTTTTTATTTATTCAATCCCCATCAGTTTTTTAGTTAACGCACCTTTGCGAGAAAGTTAAAAGGGTTCTCGCAGCGCCCGCTAAGATGACGCAACGTACGCCACGATCCAAACCTTTCTGGTTTAGGATTTTTTAACCAAGCCCGCCTGTCTTGGGAAGGAATATCGAAAAAAACAGGTAATCTGATTGAAATAAATTTATGTTCAATTTTATATTAGGGATTCTCATGTAAACAGGAAAAAGGCTGAAGGCCTTACATGTGATAGCCCAGGGCAAGGAACGCAGCCCTGGGTTTAAAGGATATGATTTATACACAGAGGCGGCGCAAGAACATCCTAAAAAACCGGAAACGCAATCGCCGTCGATATGGAAATGAATCGCAAAAGGAACAAAAGAAAGCAAAAGCATTAGCGTCTTTACTTTGCGCCATTTCGAGAAAATAAAAATCACGCAACCCTTTGTGCCTCCCTGCCTTTGTGGTTAAACAATTATTGCCAATTACTTGGCATATATTATCATGGGTTCAGCTTGATTTTGATGCTTATTGATTTTTCAATATTTTGTTTTATTATTTCCCGAAATCCCCAAACCCTTTAACACAAACATGTCAAATTTTAGCCGTAGAAATTTCCTCAAAAGCACTGTTATCCTATCCAGTGGACTTATCGTTCCGGCTTATCTGAAAAGTTGTCAGTCACCCGATGAGGTTTATGATATAGTCATTTATGGAGCCACCTCAGCAGGTATCATCGCTGCTGTGAAGGCCGCAGAAATGGGCAATTCCTGTATCATCGTGGAACCATCAGGTCATATTGGAGGCTTGACCACAGCTGGCCTTGGAGCGACGGACCTGGGTTACGCGGACGCCATAGGGGGCATGTCAAGAGGGTTTTACCAAAGACTAAGGGAATATTACAAAGCCGAATCCATCTGGAAATACGAAGAGCCGCATATTGTTGGTGCGAATGATACTTCTTGGTTTTTTGAACCCAGTGCTGCAATGGCGGTGTACAATGCCATGTTGGAAGAAAATAACATTCCACTTGTACTGGATGAGCGTTTGATTCTTGGAAGCAATGGGGTGAACAAAAGAGGCACGGGCATTTCCTCCATTGTAACCGAAAATGGCAATGTTTATCAGGGGAAAATTTTTATCGATGCCACCTATGAGGGAGACCTGATGGCCATGGCAGGTGTTTCCTATCATGTTGGTAGAGAAGCCAATGCTGTTTATGGAGAAACCTTAAATGGAATTCAAAAGATCAGGACCCATTACCATATCATTCCTGGTTTTGTGGATCCTTATATTGAAGCCGGTAATCCCCAAAGTGGCATTTTACCGGGTGTATCGGCTGAGGATCCAGGGAAGGATTTTGAGGGGGACCACCGGATTCAGGCCTATTGTTTCCGCCTTTGTCTGACGGATGTGGAAGCCAATAAGGTTCCTTTTGAAAAACCGGAAGGATATGAAGAACTGGAATATGAACTGCTGTTCCGGAATTTCGAAGCAGGGGAGAACCGCATCCCATGGCTTCCCCATATGATGCCCAACCGAAAAACAGATACCAATAACCGTTGGGGAATTTCCACCAATAAAATCGGGATCAACTATGGCTATCCCAATGGAAGCTATGCACAGCGGGCCAGCATCATTGCCGAGCAGGAGCATTACCAAAAAGGGTTGATGTGGACCTTGGCCAATCACCCTAGGATTCCGGACAATGTGCGAGGAGAAGTAAGCAAATGGGGCTTGGCCATGGATGAGTTTACGGATAATGGCCATTGGCCATCAAACATCTATGTGCGGGAAGCCAGAAGGATGGTAGGGGAATATGTGATGACCGAGCAGGATTGCCGAAGGATGAAAGTATCAGATCAAGCCATAGGCATGGGCTCTTATACCATGGATTCCCATAATGTGCAGCGTTATATCACCCCTTTTGGCTGTGTTCAGAATGAGGGAAATATTGAAGAAGGTACAGGTGGGCCCTATGTGATACCTTATGGCTGTATCCTTCCCAAAAAGAATGAATGTGACAATTTGCTTATCACATGCGCAGTTTCATCTTCGCATATTGCTTATGGATCTATCCGTATGGAACCTGTATTTATGATTTTGGGGCAATCGGCTGCGGTTGCAGCGGGAATGGCTTTGGAAACCAATACAGGGCTGCATGATCTTCCTTATCCAAGGTTGAGGGAAAGACTAATCGCCGATGGGCAGCGCTTGGATTTGGATACAGAAAAATTTCCGGCATTACCACCTGACGCAGAACCACCAAAAGAAAGGAGAAGGATTGGTGGGGAACCTTTGATTTATGGGGGATGTGTGGTGAGAGAGGGATGAGGGGAAAGGGTTTATGAGTTGAATGAACATTGAACATTTAAACAATGAACATAAATCGGTTCAGCGTTCGGGAGTTCAGGGTTCATGGTAGGTTTAAGGTTTAAGGGGTTAAAAGTGTTGATTCGATAAAACGTGTGATGATGAATAGGAGGTTTGACCCGTGATGGGGTCATATATTTATAGGACCAACGCGCTTGCTATAAACATTCGACTCCGATGGGATCGAATATAGAAAAACAGCTCTTTAGGATCTTGAAAACTGCATCAATCCCAATTTTTTTTTGTGTCTTCGTGCCTACGTGGCAAAAATTTTGTAACCTAAATCTTTATGAGTCCATCATCACTTTTTCACCTTATCAAACCTATATCCTCCCTTTGTTGAACCCCAAACCTGCTCCCCTTGGGTATTCCAACCTTGATCCCAAGAAGTCATCCCATTTTTATCCAGTTTGACTTTGGAGGTAGTATAGCTGGCACCCCTTAGATTGGAAGGGCAGTCCTGGTCTCGGGTGGACCCTTCAAACTGCCTCTTTCCGGTTTTACGTAAAAATATCCCGCAGCCTTCTTTGTGGGTCAACATGTCCTTGTTCAAGGAAGTCAAGATACCGGGATCTTTAATTTTTCCAGCAAAACGGGCCTCATCCTGTATCTCATACACCTGGCTGACCAAGGTATAGGCATCTTCCTTATACAAATGGTACACCCGCACTCGGTAGGGTGCTTCCGGTGAACTGGCCATGGCCTGTTCCACATACAACCAATACCCATCCTTTGCATCCTTCCAAATGGGCTGAATGATGAGGCTGATATGGAAAAACTCAGGGTCTTCCAACGATTGGGCCTCCGAACTGAAACTCCCGGACATGATCTCATAAAGGTCCTTGAGGTCTTTTGGAGAGACTTTTTGCTGTTGAGCGGTTAATGGGTTGATGCCCAATAAAAAAAAGCAAAGGACTAGGATGAAATATTTCATATACTAAATTTAAGGCCAAAAGTTAACAATAAACAACAAGTTTCTGGCTGGATTAAATCAAAATTATCGGACATAAATCCGTGACTGGGAGGTGAAATCAGAAACTTCTTCTGCACTTTTTCCTTCAAAATATTCGTATTGAATTTTTTCTTTTTCCAGCAATTGAATCAATAAAGTCCCTTCAGGAGTAACATTTTCGTTTTGGATCAGTAACCAATGATTGGCCACTTCAAACTTAATATGACCCGATTCCATGGTAATGTCCTCTGGCATGGGGGTATTTCCTTTGACAAACCAAATATAGGGCTCTATATCCCGGGTATGGATACCATCTCCGTCCATTAGCGGGCTGGCATCTGCTATGGTTATCCTGTCTCCATATAGATCATGCCTGGCAAAAATCAGTTGCCTGCTCCACTGGGTGATTTCTGTGGTTCCTTCCAAAAACCAATTTCCTGCCAAAGTACCTTCTTTGTCATACGCCACCCGCCCACATCTTGGTTGTGCAGTCCTTGCAGTAATCGCCCATACTTTCTCTTGAAGAGAAGGGGGCAAATAATCTGTAAAGCATACCGCCGAACGGTATTCCATACCGTACATCTCCGGATTGGCAAAGTAATGCTCCCTCTCATAGTCATACATGCCAATGTCAAGGCCTGGATGGGGACCTACATAGCCAATAACCTGTCCAGCTGTTATTTTAATATTCACCCTATTGTGTACCCCTCTGCCTTCTTTTATTTCACCAGCTTGTTCCAAAATTTCTTCCGACAAAGCTGTAACATGTCCATAGTATCCGCCAGCATGCTTGCTGAATACCATATCCAAAGAAAAATCATCATAATCTCTTCCCAATAAATCGGGGGGAGCATTCCCATCTACTACAGTTCGAAATTCTTTCTCTATGTTGTAAATATATCCGTCTCCCATAGCATAGACCGGAATTTGAGCTGGGAAAGTATATGGATTCAATAAACGGAATCCCCCATGCATCTTGGGAATGCCATGAATCTGACCTATGGCATCCATCACCAACATTTCCTCTAAGTCTGTGGGAAGGTGGGTAAAAATAACCTGCTCGGGTAAATCTGAAAATTGATCATGTATGCTCTGATTTCCAGAAGGTGTAGAATCACCCGAACCATCACAAGAGAAAATAGTCGAGAGGATCAATCCTATAATTGCATAATAAAAGAATTGGTTATAACTGGTTTGCATCGTATTTAGGGTCTAAAAATTACCAATAAGGTTTAGTGTTCGGTAAGAAAATCTTTTACCAAAACTAATTTAGAAAATTAATGATGAAAGGCAATGTAAATTGCTGATTAATTGCTGGTTAAGTTGATATTATTTTATATTTTATCCCAAAATAAGCCTTGGATTACATATGCTTTTTGGAGCCTTTCTTTACATTTCGAAATGTTTCATTAAAAAGCCTAAATTAAAATCCCATCTATATGTTTTTAGCTAATAAAAATTGATTTTATCAATCTATCCGAATTTAGCTTATTGAAAGCAATATTGAATGCGGCCAAGTTTCTCAATGGAGTTAATCAAATTTGAGCGTTATTTTCAGTCCCGCTTTTTTCTCTTTTCCTCTCGATAAAAAATAAAATAAAAGCCAACAAGCCGAAACTGAATTCGGCAAGGAAGCTCAGCCAATTGGAAGTATTACTGGCCCCATCAAAAACAATCCCGTATAACCTTGCCAAAGACGTAATTCCAATAGAACCGGCCAAAACAATCAAACCATATTGAATTCTTTTTTTGTCCAAGACAAAATAAAGCAATAAAATTCCAAGACCGATTTCCATTCCTCCCAGGACAGCACGGATATGGTTGGCAGCGCTTCTGTCCGGTAAAATGATGCCGTCTATATCGGTAATGGCATCTGGATGAATAAAAAATAATAATCCAAAACCAAAGTATACCAAACTGCCCAAAATCAACAAGATTTTTGAAATTTTCATGATGTTGCGTTTTAAATGAAAATCATTCACTTTAGATACTGAGATATCCCCAATTTACGAGATGGTAAAATAGAGAACTGAAATAAATAGCTGATTTCTCCAACACATTGAATTGGAACATAATTGGCAAACAATACATATTTCATCCAAATTAATTTAATATTGAATATAAGGTAAATTATATCTCAACCCGTCTGAATAGGTTGAAGGGCTATTTTCTTTTGTTACTTTTTTTATGATGATTAATATCGTGCTTTAGTAAGAGTGTTTTACTCTCTTATTCAATCAATAAGAATTTAAATTTAATCCTTTTTCAATATTTTGGCTTAATTCAGCAATAAAACGAGCCATTGGAGCGCCATCCATGACATCATGGTCCATGAGTATGGACATTTTAAGCATTTCCCTGATGGCGACCTGATCGTCTACAATGGCGGGTTGCTTTACAATGGAACTGACACCGAAACAGACAGGGTGGATGGAAATGGGGATAAACCAACCCTTCACATCTCCCATCATACCCAAGGAAGAAAAACTTACATTCCCCATTTTCCGGAATGCCAGTTTAGGGTTTTTCAATAAGTACCTCCAAAACCACCTCCTTAAAAATCCAGGGAGTATATAATACAAGCGTTCTGATTTTTGCCGCTTTCGATGCAGGACAATATCCTTATCCGTTAAGGGCTTCGACTTCGCATCCTGGATCAGTCTGCTGATCTCCTCAATGCTTAATTCCTGGGCTTTTTCAATCAACAGCGGAATGGGCACTCTCGCCCCATTGATTTCTTTTTCCACCAGGATCGAGATATTGATGTCCTCAAAGATGATTTGTTTGTTTCTTCCCATAAGGTAAGAACCGGATGTATCGTGATTTTTGATGGTTCTCGCGATCACAGAGATCAACCATGCATTAAATGATATTGGATCTTCTTGAATTTGATTGTATTCACTGA
>NZ_SLAP01000239.1 GCF_007126775.1 Cecembia sp.
TCAGATTAAAAAAAAATGGAATCATCATAACTTAGAATTATTTAGATTGATAGCTGAAAAATTGACTTGCTTAATGGAACCAAACAACAAGACAATCAGCCTCCGCAATAGGATCATGCAATTGCTCCTGTTTTTTAAGGATAGGTTTGATCTTCATGAAGGAAAAGAAGATGAGCTGGAAACCATTGATTATATCCGCAAAAATATAGAATTCAAAGGAGCCAATCTTTGGATCTTGATCTTTGCTATTTTTGTGGCCTCAGTGGGACTGAATGTGAATTCTACAGCCGTGATCATAGGTGCCATGTTAATCTCCCCCTTAATGGGTCCTATTATGGGTATTGGCCTGGCAGCAGGAATCAACGATTTTGAGCTCCTCAAAAAATCCATGAAAAACCTGGGTATTGCCGTTGTGATTTCTATATTAACAAGTACGATCTATTTTTCTTTCACCCCGCTAAATGACGCCCAATCTGAGCTATTGGCCAGAACAGAACCCACAATCTGGGATGTACTCATCGCCCTCTTTGGGGGATTGGCCGGAATTGTTGCCGGTTCTAGAAAAGAGAAAAGCAATGCCATACCCGGAGTAGCTATCGCCACAGCACTGATGCCACCTTTGTGTACTGCAGGTTATGGATTGGCCACAGCCAACCTTTATTATTTTTTCGGCGCCTTCTACCTCTTTTTCATCAATTCTGTATTTATCAGTTTATCGACTTATGTCATTGTCCGTTTCATGAAATTCCCCAAAAAGGAATTTTTGGACAGAAAAAGAGAGAAAACAGTAAAGGCTTACATTACTATCTTTACCATATTGACAATAGTCCCCAGCGTTTACTTAGCATATAACATTGTCAAGCGAACGCTCTGGGAAAAAACTGCTAACCAATTCCTTACCACACAAATGGAATTCCCACGTACACAGGTTATCTCCTCTTCACTTTTCTATGACCCAGATAGCTCCAGAATTGAAGTATCTTTAATTGGTGAAAGAATCAGCGATGAAGAAATAGCCATCCTATCCAGAAAGATGGGAGGATTAAACCTGAGGAATACATATTTGCGAATAAAACAAAGTGGGGATGGCGGAACGGATCTTAATATGCTGAGATCAGATATCCTCAAGGACCTTTATGAAAGAAATGAAGTGCTCATCCAGGACAAAGATCAAAAAATAGCGCTCCTTGAAAGAGAATTGGCGGAGTATTCCAATAGCAGCTCTCAGGTATTGGATATTGCCAGAGAGGCAAAGATTAACCATCCCAATCTCCAGAATTTTTCTATGAACAGGGCGATTATGGCCGATCTACAAAAAGATAAACAGGATACACTGCTTTTTGCCTATGCAAAATTCAGGTCAAGGCCCAATATACAGGAGCAAAAGCGCTTTCAGGATTGGCTCAAATTAAGGACAAAAGCTGATTCTGTCGCTTTGATCTTAGATTAAAAAAGTCCGGCTGAATGATTCAGCCGGACTTTTCAGTAAAGTTAAAATTTATAGAAATTCAAAATCCAAATCGTCTTCAGCAAACCGACTCCCACTTCCGGAACCGCTATTCTAAAATCCGAATCCTACTTCCAAAATCTCAGTTCAAAAACCTTACTTCTTATCTCCTCCTTTATTCTTGGTGGAATCACCAGATGAGCTGCTATCGGAACCCGCAATAGAGGATCTCATGTCGGTATCTGATTTGATATTTTCCATGCGGTAATAATCCATCACGCCTAATTTCCCAGTTCTAAAGGCTTCGGAAATCGCTTTTGGCACCTCAGCTTCTGCTTCAATTACCTTCGCTCTCATCTCAACGGATTTGGCTTTCATTTCCTGCTCGAGCGCAACAGCCATGGCTCTACGCTCCTCAGCCTTAGCTTCTGCCACCTTAAGGTCAGCGGAAGCTTGATCAATTTGTAGCTTGGCGCCAATATTGGTACCTACATCAATATCCGCGATATCTATCGAAAGAATTTCGAAAGCAGTCCCAGCATCCAAACCCCGCTCTAAGACCAGCTTCGAAATTTTATCCGGATTCTCAAGTACGCTTTTATGATTTTGGGCCGAACCAATAGAAGTCACGATTCCTTCCCCTACCCTTGCAAGAATGGTCTCCTCTCCTGCACCACCGACTAACTGCGCAATATTCGCTCTGACGGTAACCCTTGCTTTCGCAATTAGCTGTATTCCATCAGCTGCTACAGCCGCGACATTGGGCGTATTGATAACTTTAG
Organism: Cecembia sp.; assembly: GCF_007126775.1. Classification (GTDB taxonomy): domain Bacteria; phylum Bacteroidota; class Bacteroidia; order Cytophagales; family Cyclobacteriaceae; genus Cecembia. The sequence continues at coordinate 2,230 of NZ_SLAP01000239.1, forward strand.
GATTGACCGAAATCTGAACAGCTTCAAACACATCCCTACCTGCAAGATCAATGGCAGTAGCTTGCTTAAAACTAAGCGTAATATTGGCCTTATCTGCAGAAATCAGAGCACGGATTACATTTGGTACATTTCCTCCCGCCAAATAGTGTGTTTCCAATTCATTGGTCGTCAACTGAAGACCGGCCTTTGTGGCGGTAATGAGAGAATTGACAATGATACTAGGTGGCACTTTCCTTATACGCATTCCGATCAACTCTCCTATACCCACGCGCACATTGGAAAAAATAGCCGTAATCCAAAGGTTAATGGGAACAAAATAAAGAAAGATAAATAAGAGAATAACTGCAGCAAATGCTGCAAATAAAACAAACACTGAATCCGTAATTTCCATAATTTATGTTTTAATGATGATCTTATTGTTTTCTAATTTGTGAATATAAACTTTGGTCCCTGTCTTGACCAAGCCCGAATCTGATTTTACTTCGTAAATGATTTCATTGAACTCTGCTTTGCCTATGGGCTTGATATCAGATAGCGCTTTGCCTTCCATTCCAATTTCCAGACCCACCAACCTATCATCAAAAGATCTACTTGTAATGGCATCTTTTAGCGCAAACCTGTTCCAAACACCGGATTTAAAAGCATAAACCAACGCGGTAAGATGAAGCAATACTGTTACCGCAAGAATGATCCATGCATCCTTGGCATCAAATTTAAGAAATGCATAGTAAATTCCACCTCCTGTAAATACCAAACCTACAAGGCCAACAATGGTAGTTCCCGGAACAAATAAAATTTCTGTGGCAACTAAAATCAATCCAATGATCAATAATGAAATCAGTATAAACCAGGTCATGGTATTTTTTTCTTGAAAATAGTGCTTTTTAGCCTATCTAAAAACCCAATCTTGATAAAACGCTGAAAAAAACCTAAGGTTTAAAAAACAGGCCATCCTTTGGACAGCCTGTATATGGTTTCTAAAATTTTAATCACAGCTCAATAAGCCCTGGCAAATAAGACCCTAGCCTGAGAAGGTTTACCCGTAAGTATACATTTACCTTCCTCCATTTCATTTCCAAGAGGAATGCAGCGGATAGTAGCCTTGGTCAGCTCCTTGATTTTTTCTTCGGTCTCTGCAGTACCATCCCAATGCGCGGAAAGGAACCCTCCTTTATTCTCGATCAGGTCCTGGAATGCTTCCCAGGAATCGACCTCAGTAGTCATTTCTTCTCTGAAATTCAAGGCTTTCTGATATATAGATTCCTGTATCTTTTCCAATAAGCTTTCTATGTATGCTGCAATATCAGTTTCATTCAGATCGATGGTTTCTTTGGTCAAAGTATCCCTTCGGGCCAATTCAACTGTATTATTTTCAAGGTCTCTTGGTCCCATCGCGATACGAAGCGGTACTCCCTTAAGCTCATATTCAGCAAATTTCCAACCGGGCTTGTAGGTATCACGCCTATCAAAATGAACAGCAACTCCTTTGTTTTTGAGTTTGTCCATAATATCAAGAGCTTTTGCGGAAATTTTATCCAACTCTTCATCAGTTTTATAGATGGGCACAATAACCACTTGTATGGGTGCTAATTTGGGAGGTAAAACCAATCCATTGTCATCGGAGTGTGCCATAATTAAAGCACCCATAAGCCGCGTACTAACGCCCCAAGAGGTTCCCCATACATATTCCAACCCGCCTTCTTTGGTTGCAAATTTCACATCAAATGCTTTGGCAAAATTTTGCCCTAAGAAGTGAGAAGTTCCTGCCTGCAAGGCTTTTCCATCCTGCATCATGGCCTCTATACAGTAGGTATCTTCTGCACCGGCAAACCGCTCATTTTCACTTTTTACCCCCCTTACCACTGGAAGTGCCATGAATTTTTCGGCAAATTCAGCATAAACCTGCATCATTTTTACCGTTTCCTCTATTGCTTCTTCCTTGGTGGCATGGGCAGTATGTCCTTCCTGCCAAAGAAATTCTGTCGTTCTGAGAAAAAGACGGGTTCGCATTTCCCAACGCACCACATTGGCCCACTGATTGACCAAAAGTGGTAGATCCCGATAAGACTGAATCCAATTTTTGTAAGTACTCCAAATAACCGTCTCGGAAGTAGGCCTGACAATAAGTTCCTCTTCCAATTTTGCTTCAGGGTCAACCACCACCGATTTTCCATCTTCGGAGTTTTTTAACCTGTAATGGGTCACAACAGCGCATTCCTTAGCAAAACCCTCTACATGGCTGGCCTCTTTTGAAAGATATGATTTCGGAATAAATAATGGAAAATAGGCATTGCTGTGCCCCGTTTCCTTGAACATTTTGTCCAACTGGGCCTGCATTTTCTCCCAAATGGAATATCCGTACGGCTTGATGACCATACAGCCCCGCACAGGGGAATTTTCTGCCAAATCAGCCCTTTTTACCAATTCATTGTACCACAAAGAGTAGTCTTCACTTCTTTTAGGCAGTCCTTTGCTCATATTGTTTTTGTTGATTTCAAAAATCTATTTATCTTCGCTCAATACTGTGGGAGGCAAATATAAATAAATATTGATAACCCTAAAGGTACCCATGCGTATAATAGAAGTAATTAGATCAACCAAACAAAATGATGAACCTCAACAAAATATTGACCATTGGAGCTGGGGCAGTCCTTATGCTGTCTTCCTGCAGTTCTAGCTACAATGCCATGAGAGGCGGTGAAAGTGACGATTTGTATTTCATGGCCTCCGATGCTAGAGTAGCTACTGAGTTTGCCGTTAATAACAATACACCTCAAAACTTTCAGTCTTTAGGAAATGTAGAAACCAATACATTTGACCAAGAAAATTTCTCTGCCAGAAATGTAAACCCAGAGTACTTGGCCAGATATCAGGCACAGACACAGCCCGAAGAATCGGGAACAGTTTACTTTGATGACAATAATGAGGTGCAGGAAAGTGCGCCCAATGTGAACGTATATAATAATTTTTACGGATCCGGTTTTAACGGAGGTGGATTTGGACAAAGTGCATTCAACCTCAACCTTGGATTTGGAATGGGCTTTGGCGCACCAATGATGGGTTGGGGAATGCCTATGATGGGATGGGGAATGCCATTCTATGATCCCTTCTTCAATCCTTTCTGGGGAGGAGGATTCGGTATGATGAGACCTTGGGGCTGGGGTATGAGACCTGGTTTCGGTTTCGGATGGAACTCCATGTGGGGCTGGAATGCCGGTTTCGGTATGGGCTTCGGAAATCCTTGGATGATGGGCGGCATGTGGGGTAACCCTTGGATGGGTGGCATGTGGGGTAACCCTTGGATGGGTGGCTTCGGTCCAGGAATGGGCTGGGGTGGTCCAATCATCGTGCTTCCAGGTGAGCAAGGAAGGCAAATTGTAAGAGGTTCAAGGTATGGCAGAGGTTCAGGAACTGCAGTGTCCGGTGGCAGAGGTTCTGCTACAGGATACCAACCAGCCACTGCTAGGGCTGCAAGAAGAGATGCGGCCAGCGGTGCGAGAAGTATCAATTCTGGCAGTAGGGCTACCAGCAGAGATTTTGGGTCCTCTCAAAATGAGTACCTTTCAAATAGAAGTAGAGTGGCAAATACCAATGCTTCTGCACGCCCAAGTGTAAGAAATACCGGTTCAGCTGCGGCAACCAGACCTGGAACAAGAACTGGTGTAGCCAACACAAGACCCAATTATAATACAAATATGAACAGGGCAAATACCAGAACAAACTCTGCTTCCCCTGCTTACAGACAAAATACAGGAAGCTTTAACAGAGGTTCAGGAGCAAGAAGTGCCAACCCTTCATACAATAGAGGCGGAGGTACCTTCAATAACAATAATAGAGGTGGATCCTTCAACAATTCAAGGACTGCCCCATCTAGAAATACAATGTCTCCTTCAAGAGGTGGCATGTCCTCACCAAGCAGAGGCAGCAGTGGAGGATTCAGCTCTCCCAGCAGAAGCTCTGGCGGAGGTGGATTTAGCTCCGGCGGTGGCGGAAGCCGTGGTGGTGGCGGCGGTATGAGCTCCGGAGGTTCAAGAGGTGGAAGGGGGAATTAATTCCCTCTTTTTTTTGCCCTCATCAAAACAATAAAGGCATGTTATTTGATTAATTGGATGAAGTATATCAGCTCAATTTTATATATGATTTCGACAAAAAAAGTATTGTTTTCAGTTTTGGCCTTGATGTTCAGCTTTGGAATGGCAGAAGCACAGATTGGTTATTTTGAAGATGCCCTTAGGTTCAGCCAGTTCCGATCTACCGGATCGGCGAGAATTATGGGATTAGGAGGCGCACAGATGTCCTTAGGAGGAGACGTCTCCAATATTCATGGTAACCCTGCGGGGCTTGGCTTCTTCAGAAGATCAGAGGTCAGTTTTAGTCCCTCCTTCACCACCTGGAATACAGAATCCAATTTCCTGGGGCAAATTCAAAATGACCGCACAGGTAATTTTGCCATCCCAAATATAAGCTTGGTCATTAGCAGACCAAGAGGACCTTTGACTACCGGAGCCTTTAGGGGAGGCTCTTTTGGGTTCAGCTTCAACAGAATGAATCTCTTTAATACCCAATTTGGGTATTTCTCAGACATACAGGGAGAAACGTCAATTATTGACCATTTTATTCAAAGGGCAAATGGGATTCCTGAAAGTCAAATAGAAAATTTCGGTTTGACAGGACTGGCTTACCAGACATTCCTTATAAATCCAATAACGGAAGACGCTAATGGTAATCCGATCTTAAATCCCACCCAATACGACTCTTTTGTTCTTGGTTTTCCTTTTCAGGACGAAACTGTTATCACAGATGGAAGGGTAAGTCAAACGAGTTTTTCCTATGGAGCAAACTTCCTGAACAAATTCTTCGTCGGTGCAAGCTTGGGATTGACTTCCATTATTTACAATTCCCAGAAAGACTATGGAGAAGAATTTTTTGATGAGCCACTATTGACCACATCTGTTATAGAGAACCTCAATATGGATGGTTTTGGTGCCAATATTAACCTTGGAGTCATCTACAAGCCCATTGAACAGCTAAATTTAGGTTTTAATTTTCAGTCCCCTACCTGGTACCGGATCAATGAACAATATGAGGCCAGAATAATTAATTTCTTCGATAATTTCTTTTTTGAGCCTGAAAACATCACTTTAGGGAGAGAAGAAGCAGTAACACCCATTATCTTAGGGACCTACAATTTGAATACCCCTTTAAGGTTAAGCGGGGGAATAACCTACTTCTTTGGAAAAAATGGTTTTCTGACTGCAGATATCGATTACCTTGACTATAGCCAAAGTCGCATCAATTCAAGAGATTTTAATCCTTCTGACGACAATTTGGAAATTAGAAGATTGTTTGGACAGACATTCAATTACCGGGTTGGAGGGGAATACAGATTCGATATCTGGAGAATAAGAGGTGGATATGGGCTTTATGGAGACCCATTTAGGAACCCACAGGGTTTTGACAGATCTACACAGCAATTCTCCGGGGGTCTCGGTGTAAGACTTCAAAAAGTATATGTGGATTTTGCTTTTATTTCCTCCACATTTAGACAGCTTTATAGCTCTTATGATTTCATAGAAAATGGAACAAATATAGGTCCCGTTACTGAAATCCGTAATAATTTGTCCACTGGCATGCTCACTGTCGGGTTCAACTTTTAAAAAAAGCCATCAATTCAGACATCAACTGCTCAGTGGAGATATCATCACCACTGAGCTTTATTTTTGACTGTAAATAATAACTTTCCCGGGAGGCGAGTAGATTTTTAAGTTTCAAAATGACTTCTCCTTCTCCAAGTCCAGCAAACATAGGCCGTTTGCCCAATTGGTCTTTGGATAATCGCTTCATTATCTCTTCCAATGAGACTTCCAAATAGACGGATACTGCATTTGCATTGATCAGGTCCATATTATCATTGAAACAAGGTGCACCGCCCCCTGTAGATAAAACAAAGGATTCGCTGTCAGAGAAAATCTCTCTGAGATAGAAGGATTCCAACTCCCGGAACTCCCCCTCTCCTCCCCGATCAAATATATCGCTGATTTTAAGTCCTGATTTTTTTTCAATGAAGTCATCAAGGTCAATCCATGTGAATTTAAGCTGCTGCGCCAGCATTTTAGCAAAAGTAGTTTTCCCCGAACCAGGAAGCCCTACAAGCACTATTTTAAGCGGTTTTCTCATGATTACTGCAGCAGGCGCTTGACTTCTTCTATTTCAGGGATATTTCTGAAATGGTATTTCTTTACCACCACACCCTCATCAAGAAGCATTAGCCCTGGATTTGACCTCATAATGGTCTTGATTACCGTAGCGTCTCCTTGATAACCCTCAATATTCCAATTTTGCTGTGTAATTAATCCTTCAATTTCATCTTCCGAAGAAGCAGCTACCAAAAGGGGCTGAATTGTTGTTCCTTCCAACCCATTTACAAGCGCACCTAATTCATCCAGATTAGACGTGTTCATTTTGGAAATATTAAATGCCAAAATCACAGCTTTTTTCCCAGATAAAATTCCCTCCGTAAAATCCCCCTCACTGTTCCAAACAGCGAAATCGGAAATTTTAGGCAGCGCTTCTTCATTGATCAGCTTCATTTCTACAAATTCGAAAGTATCATCAGCAGGATATTGGTCAAATGTATAGATTTCTCCATCCTTACTCATGATATAACTGTATTGTAAAGGTGCCGAAGGCAACATAGCTTCAGGAATATTCACCCCTTCTTTATATGCTCTGAAATCAATGAAAGGTAAATTTCTAATGGCAGTAATGGCCAGGATCAATGAAAGTGCCAGACTTATCCTTGCAGTCCAATTGGCCCATGAAGGGCTTTTGGAAGGCAGGTCTTTTCTGAAGAAGAATAATACAGCAATAAGCACCAAAAGAATAACATCCTTGGTGAAAGATTCCCATGGGGTCAGTTTAATGGCATCTCCAAAGCAACCACAATCTGTCACCTTATCAAAATATGCGGAATAAAAGGTCAAAAAAGTGAAGAATACAATCATCAAGGTCAAAGCCCAAACCGTAAATCTCAGGCGGACACCTGTAATTAACATCACTCCTAACACTACTTCTGCTACAACCAAGAAGACCGCAAGCGGAAGCGCAATATCCTTCAATAAATAAAAGAAGGATGCAATATCACTTGAAAACACATCAAAGTATTCTTCCAGTTTGATGGCCGTGCCAACAGGGTCATTGACTTTGATCAGCCCAGAAAAAATAAAGAGACCTCCTACAAATAGCCGGATGGTGAATAAAGAAATATTCTTAAGCATGGTGATAACCTAATTTAATAAGACAAAAAACAGCATAATTAATCATGTCCTGATAATTGGCCTCTATACCTTCAGATACCAAGGTAACGCCTTGATTATCCTCTATCTGTTTGACTCGGTACAATTTCATGAGGATAATATCTGTCATCGAAGATACACGCATATCGCGCCAAGCTTCTCCATAATCATGATTCTTATTTTCCAAAAGACCCCTGGTAGCTTCCGCCCATTGGTCATATAATGGTTCGAGTTCACTATAGGCCAACTCCATCCTTTCATCATCAGCCAAACTAATCTGAATCAATGCAATTAGACAATAATTGATGATACCCACAAACTCATCTGCAATGGGGTCGTTTACCTTTTGGCTCCCCTTTTCTTGTATGGAACGGATCCGTTGAGCCTTGATAAATATCTGATCTGTAATTGACGAAATTCTCAGGATTCTCCAAGCTGTCCCATAGTCAAGGGTTTTCTTCTTGAAAAGTTCTTTACAATGCCTGATTACTTGATTATATTCGCTGACTGTTTGTGTTTTCAAACCTATCCCTTTTTATAAACTCTAATTTCCACTCAATTTGGATTTCGAAGATATATTATTTCCTCCAAAAATAACACTCCGTTCCAAAGGAAAGCTCTTGCTTCTGGATAGACCATGGGTTATGGGCATACTGAATGTTACTCCAGATTCTTTTTTTGCAGGCAGCAGGATTGAATCAGAAGGACACAAATTTTTAGAGCGGGTTGAACAAATGATTCAGCAGGGGGCTGATATCCTTGATGTGGGCGGTTACAGTACAAGACCGGGAGCTGATGAAATCAGCGAAGAGGAAGAATTGAACCGGGTAATTCCTGCTATCCGCTTAATCAAATCACAATTCCCTGAAATATTGGTATCCATTGACTCATTCAGAGCCAAAGTTGCAGCAGCAGCCGTCAAAGAAGGGGCAGATTTGGTCAATGATATATCTGCAGGATCTCTGGATAAAAAAATGTTTGAAACCGTAGGCAATCTTGACGTACCCTATATAGCCATGCATATGCGGGGCTCTCCTAAAGAAATGCAAACCCTAACCCATTATGAGGATATACTTTTAGAAATGCTCCAATACTTTGCCGAAAAACTTGCAGCTTGTAAAAAAGCTGGCATAAAAGATGTAATAATAGACCCAGGGTTCGGTTTTGCTAAAACTTTGGATCAAAATTATTGGATTCTCAAAAATTTATCTTATTTTAAGATAATACAATCCCCTATTTTAGCAGGAGTTTCTAGAAAGTCTATGATTTACAAAATTTTAGGCTTAAGTCCAGAAAAAGCGCTGAATGGGACAACTGCCCTTCATATGGCAGCTTTGATAAATGGAGCAAACATTTTGAGGGTACATGACGTGAAAGAAGCAAAACAAACCATAAATTTATATAAACAAATATACCCTTGAGTTTATTATTCAAAATAGGATTTTTAGAAATTTCCATCGTCAACCTGGTAGATATTACCTTGGTAAGTATACTGATTTACCAAGTTTATAAATTGCTTAGGGGAAGCGTTGCTATAAAGATTTTTCTGGGGTTTTTATCCATTTATTTGATCTACCTTCTGGTAAGTGCCCTAAGGATGGAGTTATTGTCTATCATCTTGGGTCAGTTTATGGGTGTGGGTATTATTGCTGCCATTATCATTTTTGCACCAGAAATCAGGAAATTTCTTCTTATCATCGGTCGTTCATCCTTCCTTTCCAACGAAAATTTCCTGCAAGAACTTCTGTTTTGGAGAAAAAAAGAAAGTCAGGCTTTCAATATCAATCCCATAATCGAGGCAACAAAAAGCCTTTCAGGAACCAATACAGGTGCTTTAATGGTGCTTTCCAGTAATTCGGAACTGAAATTCTATGCAGAAAGTGGAGATATACTTGATGCAATAGTCTCCAAAAGATTGTTGATCTCCATTTTCAATAAATACAGCCCACTACATGATGGGGCTGTGATCATCTATAATGGAAGGGCCAAAGCTGCCAGGTGCATCTTACCGGTAACAGAAAGGGATGTCCCTGCCCATTTTGGATTAAGACACCGTGCAGCCATTGGCATGTCAGAGGCTACAGACACCTTGGTTTTGACCGTATCAGAAGAAACCGGGCAGGTTTCACTGGCTAAAAACGGGAAAATCCTTCATAATTTATCCATACAGGAAGTCCGTGAATTCATCAATGACTACCTAACCGGAGTGGATATTGATGAAAAATTTGAACCGATCAGTAATTTCGAAGCGAAGCTATTGCGAAAAGCAGCAGCCAGTAATTCTTAATCAGACTGCTTTTTTTAAAGAATATTCAGGGACTGTTCTTTTATTTTTTCGAGTTCATCTTTCATAACTACTACATACTGCTGGATTTCGGCATCATTGGCCTTGGAACCTATAGTATTGATTTCCCGTCCTATTTCCTGTGAGATAAAACCCAGCTTTTTACCCTGATTACTTTCTTCTAAAAGGTTTTTTTCAAAGTATTTCAAGTGCGTATCCAAGCGGACAAGCTCTTCTGTAATGTCAATTTTTTCAAAATAATAGATCAACTCCTGTTCAAAGCGGTTTTTATCAAAATCCTGCTCTTCCAACCAATCATTAAAATTTGACCTTACCCTTTGCCTTATCCTATCTTTCCGGATTGGATCAGCCATTTTTACCTTATTTAAACCTTCCCGGATTATAGCAAGATTTTCAATGAATTTATCCTGAAGCACCTGTCCTTCATCCTTTCTGAAATCATCGCATTTATGAAGTGCTATCTCAATAATGTCCCTTACTGCTTCCCATTGTTCTGCTCCTGAAGTCTTCTCAACCAGGTTGGATATCACATTTGGTGACTGCAAGGCCAACTTGAACAGATCCTCCTTCTCAGCTCCTACCTGCTCGGACAAGGATTTATACTTTTGAAAATAGGAGACAAAAAGTTCATCATTAATTGAAACCGGGAGATCTACTCCAGACTTGCTGCTGAATTCAATATTGACATTTACCTTTCCTCTCTCAAGTATTTTGGAAACCAGATTCCTGATCTCCAACTCTTTATCGGAAAACTGTCTTGGACTGCGGGTATTGAGATCAAGAAATTTGGAATTGAGTGTTTTGACCTCCACACTGATTATGAAAGCCTCATTTTCTACACTTGCCAGGCCATAGCCCGTCATTGATTTAATCATAGATTTACTGGTACATTTAGAAATTGTAACCCAAAGTTACATAGAATCTCAAATCTTCCCTCTGGTAGTTACGAACCGGCTGAGCCAAGTCAAACTTAAAATAATAATTTAACAGTACGGTACGTACGCCTGCTCCATAACTTTGTAGCCAGGGATTATTGAAATTATTAAGCGTGATTTTAAAGGGGGATCCAGGGGCAGTAATTACTTCCGTATTTTGATCATTTACCCTTTCCCATGGCGCAGCATCATTCCATGCAGAACCTATATCATAAAATGCTACAAACTGAAAATTCTTGACAAAGTTAGAAGTGATATTGCCCCTTGATAAATAAGAGAATAAAGGTATCCTCAATTCAGAGGTGAAAGTAAAAACATTTCTACCTCTGATTTCATCAAAAAGATAGCCTCTTAGATCGACGAATTCAGCAAAAAGAATGTTGGAATTCTCCGTTCCCGCAGGATTTCTTACGGGAGATTGTTCGGGTCTGTTGGCCGGAGGATTATAAAACTGATTGAAAAGCCAGTTGTTCATACCACCAACCAGATAATTTTGAGGATTTCTACCGAAAAATGAACCAGCAAATATTCGGCTAGCAAATATGATATTTTTATGAATTTGTTGGTAATTTCTGAAATCCAGGTAAAAATTAGAAAAGGACCTATCGCTTTGGTTCAGTCCCTGGTAATGCACGATTCCTACCTTGCCCTTTATGCCTTTCTGCATATAAAGTCCTAATTGATCTGTTTTGTCCAAAACAAATTCGGCCCTTCCTCCGGCAAACTGTATATCGAATCGGTTCTGCTCAGGAACTTGTCCCCTCAGAATGGAATCTGCGTCCAGGTTGAAGAATTGTGTCCTTGCGACAAATGGTGCCAGAGTAAACCTTGTATGAGGATTGAATGGATATGAGAATCCCAATTCTGTACGGTTCAAAACGTAACGATGGAAGGTCAAATCATTATCATCGATCTGAATTGCTCTTCTGTCAAATCTCAGGCGTACATCAATCCGCTGTTTGAGGTACTCATACTCAAAATATATATCACTCCCTGACCTCAAATCCAGTGGTACCATAATTCCTCCTGCAAAGGCATGGTTATCCAAAATATCAGACATCTTGCCTGATAGACCTATTCCAAATCCACGCAAAGGATCCACAACAAAATCATTAGAGAGGGAATTTGTGATAAATTGAGGTGTCATCCTGCTTGGTCCAACCACCCTCTTTTGGGAACTTTGTCTTCTAAAGGTTTCCAGAAGGTTACTCCTGGAAGCAACAGCTGTACCCGATCTTTCAGGAGAAGGGGATACAACAGGAATGGTATCAAAAACGTAATTGTCTGTATCCAAACCTGCACTCCTTTCAAAACGAAGACGGTCCATACTGATGGGACTGGTAAGGCTTTGAGGTAAAGGAACTGTATCCGAAACCTGTTCTTGTTCTTGTTCTTCTATCACCGGAGGAGTCGGTCGTGGCTGCGTGACGGGAACCCCCAGCATAAGATCTTCCAATCGCATATTGAGTACCGTATCCGATTTGACCTGTGTTGACTCGCGTTGTTCTTCGGTTCTTGTTAAAGCCCTTCTTTCCCTTAGCTCTTCCTGTGGCACAGCCACAACTTGTTCCTGCCGCTCTTCTAATCTTCTGGAAGATAACCTCTCAGATAGCGTTTTCGCCTGGAGTAATTGAACTCTTGGAGTACTTGGTGTAAACTGTTCAATATTAGAAAAACTCTCTAAATTTATCCTGCTTACATTTCCATCTCTGTAGGAGTAAGCAATACGATTGATTTTAGAAGAATAATCGAAGGCTTCAATACTTTTATTAAATGCACTGACCTGACTGGTAATTCCGTTAGAAATCGTCAAACGCATCAAATTATTGATCCCACTTTGATCTGATATCAACAAGATGTTATTGGAATTTAAAACAGCGGGTCTGACATTTTTATTGTTCAGATTGGTTAGCTTTTTTAAAGGAAGGGAATCTCTGAGGTCTAATTGGTAAAGATTAAAATAATCCGCAAGCAAGTTGACATCAGGTGTCCTTGTCATGAGAGAGTCCGGAATATCTGTTGCATTTGAAGCATAGATTACTGTAGAGTCATTGAGGAAGATGGGTGTTATATTATCAAAAACATCATTTGTCAGTCTTCTCCCGACTCCTCTTGCGTTTAAGCTGTAAATATCGGTCTTCCCATTGGCAATGGCAGAAAGAACCATATTTCTTCCATCTGAACTGTAATCCAAACTCAATATCTGGGTTATATTTCGTAAGAAAATTTTATCCTGAGCCGAACCATCAATGGCACGCATTCTAAGGGTAGTAGTTCCTCTTCTAAAGGTAGCAATTGAAAGGTTTAATGTATCTCTCCATGCAATGATAGGGGAAGTTTGGTTCACGGGCAGATCATTGCTTGCTGATCCACCGGAGTAAATGATGCGTTCCCTACCACTGGAAAGATCCCTAACCAAAACCCTGTATCTGCCACCATTATTTATTACATAAGCAAGATTTTTAGCATCTGGACTGAATTTGATCTCATTGATAATCCCTTCACGCCCAGAAGAAGTATTATTGATTTCATTGCTTTGGTTGATATCTTTAAAAGTGTTAAATACCTGCTCGTTGGTACTGACATAAAACTGTCTCCATTGTTCCATAAAAGCTTTGTAATTCACCCCTATGGTATTGGCTATGCTGTTCTCTTCATTCCTGTTGATACGGCTGAGATTCAATATGCTGGAAACATACCTTCTACCATATCGCTCCACTATAAAATTCCAAACAGATTGACCGAGGTATGCCGCCTCTTTTTCGGTATAACGGTGCAATTTGATGTTTTTATTATCCCTGAAATAATGACGCACATAATCATCCATTTCTCTGCTCCAACCATAAGCAAGATACATGGCCGCCCCATCTACAAACCATTCCGGAAATGTATTGATCAAACTGGACTGAAAAGCATCCGCTATAGTAGATCCGTACAACATCTCCTCGACAATTACTTTGGCAGTAGTGTAGATCAAGTCATTTTTGAAAGTCTCCCAACTTCCCTGATAGGCCACTTCTCCGATCAGCCGGCCGAAATATGTTTGCCCATCTATTGTAAACTGATCTTTATTCAGATTCAGATTACTTTGGAGAATTTCTTCAGCTGAATTATAAATGAAAATTTTTGGCTTGGTGTAGGCAACATATCCGATTTGTTGGGTCAATCTATCAAATTCCCCTTCCAGGTAATCGATGGCCATGCGGGCATTGTTCATCCCTCCATCGTAATAGTATACCTCAAAATTATTTGAAGTATAGTGATACCATTCTATATTTTGATGCTGTACCCTGTTTTTACCAAACCTTTCCCTGTCCAATTGGGAATAGCTGTGATGCACTGTTAGCATCAAGGCAAAAACGAAGAAAATACGGATAAACCTAACTCTCATCTATTATGATATATTGGACTTAAATATACTTAAAAATATATTTTTTGTTTACATGCACCGCATAATGTTTACTTCTTTTTGTGGTTCTTTCCCTTCCAAAAGCAGTTCAAGCATCACTTTGCTGAAATAAGGAACAAGAGAAACACCTTTCGCACCAAATCCATTAAAGACATAAACCCTATCCTGCAAAGGATGTTTTCCCAAAAACGGTTTTCTGTCTTTTGTGGCCGGTCTGATACCAAATTTATGGGCAACCAAGTTTTTGTCTGGTATTTTTATCAATTTATCCAACTTCTCAAACAACTCCCTCACTGCTCTTTCAGTGGGTCCTATGTCTAAATCATGCCAAGAGTAGGTTGACCCCACTCTTTTCAACCCGTTGGGCAAAGAAATACGAAAAACCCCTCTGTTAATAACGGCCTCAGGATGGAAATCCTGTTCAATATCCAAAATTTCTCCTTTGACCGGGGCAAAGGGAAGCGTTTTGAAAAACTCACTTTCCAAAGCGCCCAAGCCATTACAATAAATCATGCCCTTGGCTTTTATATCCCTGTATTTCAACCCATTATTTTCAAAAATTACTTCTTTTTCATTAAAAATCTCCAGTCTCAAATAGCCCTTGCCTAATAAAAAATCAGAATAGGCATCCAATAAGGTATTGATATCAAGAAAACCTGAGTTTTTGAGCAAAATACCTCCAAAAGGATTGAAAACTTCATCAAACAAAGGTTTTGTATATATCTTTTCAAAAAATGGCTGAAGCAGGGGGTCCGCACTGTGTCCCATCCATTCATTTTGTTCTTCGATAGTAAGAAAAGGCCTGTAAATTGGTCGCTTATGGAGAAAAGATTTCCCCAATAAGTTCTCAATGGAAGCATAAAATGGCTCTATTTCAGGAAATAGTTTGTCTGCCAGCCAGGTCCTTACCATTTTTTTCCCTGTAACAGGATTGTATAATCCGGCTGCCACCCGACTGCTCTTATTGGACAATGGGCTATCCAAAACCATAAGGGTATGGCCTTTTTGAATAATTCTATGAGAAAGGGCAGTACCTGCCAGCCCTTGACCAATCAGTAAAAAATCAACTTCCATGCCCAAAAATAGATTCTTTATTCGTTATTTTGAGGAATAAATCAAAAGAATCATACATGCTTCAGATCAAGTCTTTTACTTTCAATCCATTTATGGAAAATACCTACCTGCTTTATGATGAAAGTAAAGAAGCCGCAATTTTTGACCCGGGTTGTTACGAAAAATATGAACAGGAGGAATTGAGCCGTTTTATTCAGGAAGAAGGGCTAAAAGTTACACACTTGATCAATACACATTGCCATATTGACCATGTCCTGGGAAATGCTTTTGTAAAAAGAAAATACAGTGTTCCACTTTACATTCACAAAAAAGAACGCTCGGTTTTAAAATCAGTCATTACATACGCTCCAAATTACGGTTTTGCAGGTTATGAAGAAGTTGAACCGGATTTTTACCTGAATGAAAAAGATTCCCTGAAATTTGGGAACACGGAAATGTCAATTCTTTTTGTTCCGGGGCATGCACCCGGCCACCTGGTTTTTTATCATCAGCCTACTGCGATTTGTATTGCAGGAGATACTTTGTTCCAAGGCAGTATTGGGCGAACAGATCTTCCTGGCGGAGATCATGAAACCCTGCTTCAGGCCATAAAAAATGAAATGTTTACACTTCCTGAGGATACCAAAGTCTATCCTGGACATGGACCCCACACTACCATTGGTTTTGAAAAAGAGCATAATCCTTTTGTAGGCAAAAAGGCAAAATTTTGATGATCAAACGACATATCCCTAACACCTTAACATCGCTGAACTTATTATCAGGAATGTTGGGGATTTTTTATGTTTTGGAAGGCTACATCCAATATGGTGCTTACTTTATTTTTCTTGCAGCTGTTTTTGATTTTTTGGATGGATTTGTGGCACGAATACTCAAAGTCCATTCTGAAATTGGCAAAGAACTGGATTCTCTTGCAGACTTGGTCACTTTTGGCGTATTGCCTTCTTTTATCCTTTTTCAAATGATCAGGACACACAGCAACTTGGATTATGTTCCCTTTTTTGTATTCATAGTGGGTTTGTTTTCTGCAATCCGGTTGGCCAAATTCAATGTGGACACAAGGCAATCTGAGCGTTTTATCGGCGTACCAACTCCCGCAAATGCCTTGTTGATCAGTACGCTTCCATTCACAGCGCTTACATTCCCCGGTCTATATGGAATCATCTACCAACCTTATTTATTGATGGGATTGGCATTATTGATGTCTTTCCTTTTGGTTTCAGAGCTCCCTCTAATCGCACTTAAATTCAAGAATTTTTCACTGAGAGATAACCTCTTTCGGTACCTGACCCTGGTTGCTGGATTGGTATGCCTGATTGCTTTTGGTTTGGGGGGAATTCCTTTTGTTATAATTGTTTATATTTTGCTGTCGGTAATGGAGGGATTAATGAAAAAGAATGAAGCAGGTATTTAAACCATATTTGACATTTTTTTGCTCGTTTTTCATCTTTGCTTCGGTCCAGTTTTTCAGCCAAGCTCAGGGAAACGGTACATATTATAAATTTCCAATTGTGGAAGATGGAATTTATCGGCTAGGGCTTAGCGAGGCCAAATCCATGGGCTTTGATAATTTGGAAGCTGTAGGTCTTTTTGGTTTTCCCGGAATGCTCCCTCAGAAGTTGGATAGTTTGGACTTATTTTTCAAACCAATTCCTAGATCAATCAAAGGAGAATCCGTTTATTTTTTTCTTCAAGGCCCCCATACTGTCCAATTGCATGAAGAGGATTTTGACCTAAAAGTACACCCGTATACCGATACCCTGTATTACCTGATAGGCCCCGCAGCATCTGGACATCCTGAAATCATTTTCGACCAGTCAGAAAACACCGGCAGTCCGATTGATGAAGTCCATAGCGTGCAGTTTTTGAAATGGGAAGAAACAAACATCCTGATTTCAGGGAGGTCCTGGTATTCGAAACCCATATTTAACCGGGAAAGGCAGTCCTTCAATTTCCCAACCCAAAATGGAGTAAGCGGTAATCATGACCTGAGGGTCAAAATTATGGGACAAAGTATATCTGATAGCCGTATGGAGTTCTTCCACAACAATGGGAAGGTAGGAGAAGTCAGCATTGGAAGCATCCCCAATACCACATTCGGGATAAAAGGAAGAGAGGCCGTTTTCAGAACAGCACTGGAACCGGCAAGTAATTACAATATTCAGGTAAACTTTAACAGTGCAGATGTCAATGGCAGCGGATACCTAGCTTACGGCTTGTTGGCTTCCCCATTTGCAGTCAATTCAGCCCCTGAAGGGCTTTACTTCAGTAAAAAAACCGGTTTGATCCAAAAAAGGCCTGAACTGAGGACTTGGAAAATAAGGGATATTTACAATGTTGAAGAGGTAGAAGGAAATAAATTAATCGAAACAGGTGACCGTATTCTCTTTTTTTCTGAGGCAAACATCCCATTGATCCGAAATTGGCAACCCTTGAATATTCAGGCAAGAGAAACAGGAAAAAAAGCACAATTGATAGTTATTGCTGCTCCCAGTTTACTTTCCCAGGCAAATCGACTAGCAGCCCACAAAAATCAAAAGGGTATTGCTACTGTAGTTTTCACTCCTGAACAGTTATATGATGCTTTTTCTCATGGAAGTAGGGACATAACCGCATTCAGAAACTTTCTGGCCTATCATTACCACAAAGAAGGAAGTCTACGAAATGTCCTGTTTTTTGGAAAGGGCACATTCGATTATAAAGGTAAATTAGGCGGAAGGCCTAACCTTGTACCAACCTATAGTTCCCGAAGTAGCCTAAACCCTTTGACCACCTTTTCCTCGGATGACTATTTCGGATTCCTTGATTTTGGACAGGGAGATTGGGAAGAAAGCAATTCAGGGGATGAACTCCTAAAGATTGGTGTAGGAAGAATCCCGGCAACTAATTTTCAGGAGGCAAGTGAGGCGGTAAACAAAATCATTGCCTATGAAAACGGAAAGGATATGGAAGGCACCTGGAAAAGAAGGGTGTCCTTTTTTGCTGATGATGGGGATAATAATATCCATCTCAATGATGCAGAGACGCATGCCGATTATTTATCCGAGAACCACCCCGAATTTGAAGTACTCAAGTTGTACTTGGACCGTTTCGAACAAGTCAGGAACAATGGTATTCAAAGTTCAGCAGCTGCCAAAACTGCTCTTAATGAACAAATCAAGGATGGCTTATTGATCCTTAATTATATCGGACATGGAAATGAAACCACCCTTACCGCAGAGCGCGTTTTTACTGTTTCTGACTTACAAGACTGGCCGGAAAATCCTTACTTGCCCTTATTCATTACCGCCACATGTGAATTTGGCAGACAGGATAGTCCTTTCTTGCGCTCTGGGGCAGAAGAACTCCTTTTTGCAGAAAAAAAAGGAGCCATTGCTTTGCTTACCACTGGAAGGCCTGTTTTCAGTTCCGTTAATTTTGCCCTTAATAAGGCTTTTATTGCCGCTGTTTTCCAAGCAGAAGAGGGAAGGTTAGCAGATTTGGGAACTATTTTTATGCAGACCAAAAATAACAGTTTGAATGGACCTTTCAACCGAAACTTCTCTTTGATAGGAGATCCTTCTCTTAGGCTTGCAGTCCCTGAATTAAAGGCAGAAACCGATGAAATATGGGATATACAATTGGAATTACCTGCGGATACACTGAGTGCCACTCAGGAAATCAGCATCAGAGGAAATATCATTGACCCGGTTAGTGGGGCCAAACTCTCAGGCTTAAATGGTTTATATGAATTGAGTCTGTTTGATAGGCCTCAGAAAGTGGAAACCCTAGGGGATGAAAGTAATCCCACCACTTTTATGGAAGAGCAAAATACCTTGTTCAGAGGTAGCGGTGAGGTATTACAGGGTGAATTTACTGCCAATCTTTTCATTCCAAAGAATCTCAGCCCGGATTTTGCAAATGGAGTCATCAGGGTGATGGCCAGTCTTCAGGGAGGTAAAGAAGAGGCCATAGGCGCAAAGCGGATTATTTTGGGAGGGAAATTTGATAATCCAAACCTGGATGATGAGGGTCCAATCATCAAATTGTTTTTTGGTGAGGAGCTTTTGGAAACAGCCCCCATTATCCCTTCCAGTTCTTTTCCTGTTAAAATTCTACTCAGTGACAAAAGTGGCATTAATATTGCGAAGGCAAGTCCCAATAAGGATGTTACTATCCAAATTAATGAGGAAGTGCCAAGAGTACTTAACCAGCATTTCAAAGCCTTAGAAGGAGGCTTTCAATCCGGAGAAATAAAGACTGAATTGACAAGCTTAAGGGAAGGTGTCAATACCATTCTTATAAAGGCTTGGGATAATCTTGGCAACAGTTCTCAATTGGAAAGTACCATCGAAGTAAGGGGAAGTTTACAGATAAGAATCACCCAAATGCTCTCTTATCCCAATCCTGCTATTGAAAAAAGCAGATTTGTTATTGCCCACAACAGGCCCGGTGAAAACTTAAACCTGAAATTGGAAGTTTACAGTATGAAAGGGGATGAAATATTCAGCACTTCCAGGCGTTATCCTGTGGCGCCTTCTGTTCTGGATAATTTGGAGTGGATTTTTTTCCATAACAAAACAAAAAATCCCGCAAAAGGAATGTATATTTACAAGTTGCAGCTTATGTCTGAAAAAGATGGTACTTCGGACATTCGGAGCGGAAAAATTATTATTCAATGAAAATATCGGCAAAACCATTTGTTTATTCATTTCATTTTTTGTGGATAAGCCTCCTGTCAAGCTCAGTAATTGCGCAAAATTCACCAATAATTACTGGCCAGGATCCTGATAGAAGGGTCATAACTACAGCAGTTCCTTTTTTGAACTTCGCCCCGGACAGTAGGCATTCGGCGATGGGTGATGTTGGCGCGGCCACCAGTCCAGATGCTTTTTCAGCACATTGGAATGTTGGAAAATTGGCATTTGTAGAAAATGATATGGCTTTTTCTCTTTCCTATTCCCCTTGGTTGGGCAGGTTGGTCAATGACATGTTTGTTTCTTATTTGACAGGCTACAAAAAAATAGATGAAGTCTCCGCATGGGGTATCGATTTGAGGTATTTCAATATGGGAGATATCCAATTGACAGATGGAAGGGGCAACCAATTGGGTGAGTTTACCCCAAGAGACATTGCCATTGGAGGATCCTATTCCCGTCAGTTATCTGAAAATCTGGGTATAGGTATCTCTGCAAGGTTTATCCATTCCAATTTATCGGGAAATCTGTCCTCAGTTGGAGGTAGTGAAAGCCGACCGGGGGTAAGTGTAGGTACAGATGTAGGATTGTATTATTCCAAAGAAGTATTTCCTGCAGATAAAACAGGGGTTTGGTCTTGGGGTGCTACCATTACTAATATCGGTCCCAAAATTACCTATAATAGTGCGGAAGATTTGGATTTTATCCCCACCAACTTGAGATTGGGTACAGCTTACAGGGTGAATTTCAATGAAAAAAACTCTTTAACCTTTGCATTGGATTTTAACAAGCTAATGGTTCCATCTCCCCCAATATGGGCAAGAAATGAGGATGGATCGCTTCAAATAGATGAAAATGGAAACTTAATTCCTCAAGCAGGACGAGATCCAAACAGGGCTTTACTTTCAGGCATGTTCGGCTCTTTTTCTGATGCCCCAGGAGGCTTTAGGGAAGAATTGCAAGAAGTAATGATCTCCTACGGTATGGAATATATATTCGATGAAGTATTTGCTTTGAGGGCAGGGTATTTCTTTGAAAACCCCAACAAAGGTGGCAGAAGATATTTTACCATGGGACTGGGTTATGTTTACAAAGAAAAATTAGGATTTGATTTTTCTTACCTCGTACCTCAGGTTCAAAATCATCCCCTTGCCGAAACATTGAGGTTTTCTTTGACTTACAATATTCCTAGACTATGACAATTGACAGGTCCTTAGCCCCTGAGTTTAAAATTCCGGAGCATATCGACTTTCCAAAACCAATACAAAGGACTCTGAGAAACGGAGTCCATTTGTATTTTATACCCACCCCTGAAATTGGTGCTGTTAAGCTGGAGCTCGTAGCTGACGCTCCAGGAATCCTTGGCAGAAAAGAAAAAAAACTCGTCCCCTATTTCACATTGAATATGCTGATGGAGGGCACCCGTGGGAAAACTTCTGCAAACTTGGATGAGTTTTTTGATACATTTGCCACAGAGGTTGAGGTGATTTCAACATTCGAACACCAAGGCCTTTCACTGCTTACCACGCTCAAACACTTTCGTAAAGTTCTTCCCCTTTTCAGAGAACTGTTAACAGAAGCCATTTTCCCGGAAAAAGAACTCGCCAAAAGAAAATCCCAAAAAGCCCTGAGTTTAAATATCATGCGGGAAAAGACAGGCAATAGGGCTTCACAACTTTTCCGTAAAGGACTTTTTGGAGATGAGCATGCTTTTGGTCAGATTCCTGAAGAAGAGGATGTGAACTCCATAGAAAGGGCAGATTTAATTGATTTTTACCAAAGCCAACTTTGGTGCAACCCCGAAATTTTCCTTACGGGTAACCTCAGTGATATTGAGCTGGATTTGATAGAAGAGCTACTTGGAGATTTACCTGTACACCAAGCAATAGAAGTCCCTCACATATTCAACAATAAGACAAACCATAGGCTAATAGAAGATCGGGACACCGCTTTACAATCGAGTATCAGGTTGGGCTGTCACCTTATTCCTAAGTCCGATCCAGATTACTTCGGGCTATGGGCTTTCAATGTATTTTTGGGAGGCTACTTCGGAAGCCGACTCATCAAAAACATACGGGAAGACAAGGGGCATACCTATGGAATTTACAGCAGCATAGGAAGTTTAAAAACTGCGGATTACTGGGTAGTCATGGCCGATGTCATCAAAGAAAACAGGGATGATGTGATTGAAGAAATCTACAAGGAAATCTATAAATTACAGCATGAACCCATCCCGCTGGCAGAACTAGAAACAGTACGCAATTATTTGGTGGGCAATTTATTATCCAATTTTAGTTCTTCATTTGAATTGATATCCAGATTTAAATCTGTACATCAGGCCGGTTTAAACCTTGATTTTTATAAACAGCAGTTGGATTTTATTAAATCCTTTCAGGCTGAAGGCATTCAGGGTATCGGTCAAAAGTACCTTTCTCCGGAGTATATGGTAGAAGTAATCGTAGGTTAGTCATTGAAGGACTTCAAAAAGACATAAATCCCCGAAAAATCCCACTGGTACCTCAGCCATTTTTTATATATGAAAAGGCTGCTTTGCCCTACATTGTTCAAATCTTCCAGTAAATCCAAAAAACCATCGGCCACTTCAAAGTTGGCAGAAAACAGCGCATGTTTCAATTCATATTTCAATCTTTTTTTTAGGGCCTCATCTTCCCCTCGGGTCCGATTCATTTTTTGGATCTTTTGGCAGATTTTTAAGGTAGAAGGCAGCATAACAGAACGGTACCTTTTGTACTGTGCTGCGGAGAAAGCTTTGGGGTGAATGGTTTTGATCAGCCCTATATGATCAGAAAACACAAAGGGGTGTTTCCTGGCCAATCTTACCTGAATATCAAAATCCTCATAAGCAAGGCTTTCGTCATAGCCACCTACCTCTTTGATAAAATCCGTCCGCAATACCATCGTTACGGAAAGTACATGATGCCGCGCTACAAGGACTTCATATAGCTCCCCTTCTATTACCGGGGATTTAAGTCTCCCTTGATGATCTCTTGGATAGAAACTCTTTTTTATACCTTCTTTGTATAAAAAAGCATCCGAAAAACTGAGTGCTGCTAAAGGGTTTTCCTCTAATCGTGTAATGGATTTGATGGCATGCTGAGTTTGCAGGATATCATCCCCTGACAAATCTATCAGGTATTTACCATTTACCTGAGCCAATACCTGATTAAATGACTGGCAATAAGGCATATCTAAATCCCTAAAAATGGTGCTTATGGTAAAATTAGACCTATTTTTATCTACCCAGTCCTTTAAGATTGCCCTGGAATCATCTGAACTTCCATTATCCACTAAAAAAATTTCCAGGTTGGGATAAGACAATCCCGCTATCCCGGCAAGACATTGTGTGAGAAAAGCTTCTTGATTAAAAACTGTACATATGATACTGAGCAAGGGAGATTCATCCATTATACAGTGCTTCAATTATTTAAATATTCTTCTTGAATGCGTTCAAATTCTACTTTTTCTCGGATATAATCCCTTTCATCAAAAGGTTGATCCGCGAGTACCAAGAGCAAAGCGTCCTTTTCAAAAGTAACAGAAGACCAAACCAAAGGAGGCAATACCAACCCCCTTTCCGCTTGTTCCAAACTGAATTCAATAAGCATTTTATCAAGGCATTCCAACTTCACGTTGACCCTTCCATGCAGACATATTAATAGTTGGTTTTCTTTTTTATGGGCATGAACCCCTCTTTGCTCACCATCAGGCACCTCACTGATCCAAAAGTCCCTTTTTATAGGAAAAGGAAAAGCTTCCAAACCTTCAAAAAAAGTGAGTTTCCCACTGGGCTGAATATTGCTATTAAGGGTAATCAGCTCGGGCCGGATAATAGTTGATTTCATAATTGCTAAATTAAATGATTCCGGCAAAAATATTAATGATTAATTTTGACTGTACTAATAAGGATAAACAGGCAAATACAATAGGATGGATCAGGAATATTTACCGGAAGATAGTTATTTGACCTTAAAAACTGAATCGGAAGGACTTTACAAGGAAAAAGGAAGTAAGTTTCTGGCATTTGCTTATCCAGTAAAGAGTGAACAAGGCGTCAAGGAAATTTTAGATCAACTGCGTAAAAAATATTACGATGCCAGACACCATTGTTATGCGTATCTTTTGGGCAAAAACCAGGATCAATTCAGAGCCAATGATGATGGGGAGCCCAACCATTCTGCGGGTGATCCAATCTTGGGACAGATCCGCTCTAATGGAATTACCGATGTACTGATTGTGGTCATTAGGTATTTTGGAGGGACTAAGCTTGGTGTATCGGGCCTAATTAATGCCTATAAGAGCGCTGCTGCAGATGCCATCACCAATAATGAAATCATTACCGCGATCCTACATGAACAAGTCAAAATTGACTTTGAATACCTCAGCATGAATGAGGTAATGAAACTGATCAAGGATTTTGAACTTCAGATTGTTGAACAGTACTTTGATAACCATTGCCAGATCATTTTAGAAGTAAGGAAAAAACTATTGGATGAACTCACCCACAAAATCAGGAATCTACCTGGGGTGAAAATGCATTTCTTATGAGAAAATTAAAAATGTTCAATAACCGTCAACTCTGAACTCTTGAACCCTGAACTCGCTAACCATTAACCCAGAACACTGAACTCTGAACTCTTTAACCTTGAACACTGAACCCTGAACCTTGAATCCTGAACTCGCTAACCATTAACCCATAACACTGAACTCTGAACTCTTTAACCTTGAACACTGAACCCTGAACTCCTGAACCTTGAACCGATGAACCCTGAACCTATTCCCTTTTCCCTTTTCCCTCAACGATTAAACAACTCATCCAAATACCCCTGATACTGTAGCTTTTTATAAATCTCCAAGCAAACCCAGGCATCTGTAGCCGCATAGAGTTTTTGTTTTTCTGTAAGCGCAGCAGCCTCCCAATTTGAGACCTGTTCTGATTTGGATATCCGCATTTGTAATACCATCGCGGCTAAATTTCTAACCCCAATATTCTGGAAACCTACTTTTTTGAGTTCGTCATTGAGATCAAAAAAACTGGCAGGTTGAAAACCAACAGCAACTTTTCTTAAGGCTCTTAGATCATCCAAGACTGCAGCTCCGATTTTAATCGTTTTGGGATCCTCCAAAATCTCTTGAATGATTCCTGGCATACCCACTTCATTTAGCCGAATCAGGAAAGCTACTTCATCTGTAGCCAACTGTAAAAGGGAGACATAGTATTGGGTACCTTTACGGAATGAGGGTCTTGTCTCTGTATCAAAGCCCAATAAACTATGACGGCCAAGTTCAGATGCCACTTCCTTGATTTGGTCTTTTGAATTGACCAATACAATGTCGCCTTGAAACTGTCCCAATGGTAAATCGTTGATTTCTTCCTTACTGATTTTTTTAAGGATCATACTGCAAGTTCTTTTTTAATCTCCACCATTTCTTCCTCAGTGTAAAAATTTATACCCAATTTCAAATAGCCAAATAAAATGGTCATAAATGGAGAAATAATGTTAAAAAAGCAATAGGGTGCATAAGTAAGCGTAGCTACACCAAGGACTGAGGCCTGGGTAGCACCACAGGTATTCCACGGTATCAAAACTGAGGTAACCGTCGCACTGTCTTCCAGGGTCCGGCTCAAATTTTCAGGTTTGAGTCCCCTCTTTCTATAAATGTCTGCATACATTCTTCCAGGAACCAAAATTGCAAGGTATTGGTCAGAGGTAGTGACATTGAAGAATACACAGGTGGCTGCGGTTGAAGCGATAAGTGAACCTACTGAATGGACCTTTTCGATAATGGCTTCAGCCAATACTCTTAACATTCCACTTTCTTCCATTATTCCACCAAAAATCATGGCGCAAACAATAAGCCAAATCGTATTTAACATACCAGCCATACCCCCCGTCACCAGCAATTCATTGACCACTTCATTATTGGTTATTATTCTGATTTCACCATAAAGCGACATCATTACGCCCTTATAAGCCTGATACAGAAATGATTCTCCCGGCTCATTTGCGATAGCTCTGATGACATCAGGCTGAAATATTACTGCAAATGCTCCTCCAAGAAGTGCGCCCGCAAGCAAGGCAGGAACCGCTGGGACTTTCTTGACGATCATTACCAATACCAGAACAGGCACTATAAATAACCAACCATTTACATTAAAGTTTTCAACGATTACAGCAGATATTTCTTTTACCTGGGAAACAGATCCCTCTGTACCAGAAACAAACCCAATTACCCCAAAAATAATAAGTGCTATCAAAATTGATGGCACTGTAGTTTTGGTCATATGCCGAATATGCGTGAATAAATCTGTTCCTGCCATGGCCGGAGCCAAATTGGTAGTATCTGAAAGTGGAGACATTTTATCTCCAAAATAAGCTCCTGAAAGTATGGCTCCCGCAATCAACCCCTCTCCAAACCCCAATGCCTTGCCAATTCCTAAAAGGGCTACTCCAACGGTAGCTACTGTCGTCCAACTGCTACCTGTAGCAATAGACACTATGGCACTGACAATACAGGCTGCTATCAAAAAGATGGTTGGATTGAGAATCTGCAAGCCATAATAAATCATCGCAGGTACGATGCCGCTCAATAACCATGTTCCCGCCAATGCACCGATCAAAAGCAATATCAGGATACTTGACATCGCTGCCGAAATGCTTTTGACAATACCATCCTGTAGTTTTCCCCATTTGATGTGTAATCTAAAAATAGCAACTATCCCGGCAACTGCCGAGGAGATCACGAGCACCATCTGATTGGACCCTGAGAGGCCATCGGTACCAAAAATCAGAATATTGATGACCAAAAGGACAATTAAAAACAAGATTGGAAAAAATGCTTCCAGTATCGTAGGTTCTTTTCGACTAGCTGCCATCAAATGATTTTTATAAATAATTTAAAAACTGAATTTAGTAAAATTTATCAATTTCACGACTTGTTTATAAGATTTACCAATTCGCTGCCTGTCTGCCATCCTATGGCTACTCCCATTCCTCCAAGACGCACTGCAATGGAAAGATTTGGATTTATTTTTTTCACGAGCGGCCTTTTATCCATGCCAAATGCCATAATACCAGACCATTCCATTTCCACCTTAGGGGCAGCATTTGGGAAAATTACTTTTTCCATTATCTCCATCAGATGGTTTTTCACCTTTGGGTTGATCCCAAAGTCCGTGGTTTCTTCACCTTCAAAATCCATGTTTCTCCCTCCTCCCAACAAGAGCCTATTGTCTATATTCCTAAAATAAACATAACCTTTGTCATAATGAAAAGCACCTTTCCAGGAAATCTGATAGGGCAGTGGTTCGGTTACCATCACCAACCCCCTTCCAGGTCTGATATCCATATCAGGAAGTAGACTTGGTGTAAAGGCATTGGTACAAACAAGCACCTGATTGGCTTTAAAATTAATTTTTTCTCCTTGATCATTCACCTGGACAAGTCCCTCCTCTGCAAGCAATTCACTTACTTTTGCCCCGGTAAGAATTTTGATTCCTTTTTCGTTGCAGGCTTTCCAAAGGGAATTGATGAATTTCCCACTGTCCAACTCTCCTTCAAATCCATTCCTGATAACAGCCTTAACTTTGCTTCCAAACCCCAATTGCTGATGATCAGGCAAAACTGAGAACACAGATTGCTTAAAAACCGGGAATAAGAGCTCATTGATTTCCTCCACCCTTTTCAAAGCAGGCGATTCCTGTTCTGTAATGAGTTCAAACCCCCCATCCCCTTTGTAATCAAGATGGACATCTCCAAAGCGTTGCCTTATAGCCAATAAGCCTTCATACCGTTTTTGAACAAGGGCCAATACTTCGCTTTTGGTAAGGACTTCCAGATCATCCAGAATTTCAGTCAAACTCCCAAAGCAAGCGAAACCTGCATTTCTGGAACTGGCCCCCGAAGGAAAAACTCCCTTTTCCAAAACAAGGACTTGATGATCAGGAAAGATATCTTTGTATTGAATGGCAGTAGAAAGGCCAACGATCCCCCCTCCCACTACAATCAGATCATGGTTTAAGAAATTTTTTTTCTCCCAAAAGCTCAACATCTCTCCACTATTTCTTATGAATTAATCAGCTATTTATTAAATTAAGGGTAATTATCCAATCCAAACCCAATTAAAGCTTGAATCCATGAGGAAAATTGATGATTTGCTCTATGAATATGGCCTTAGCCATCAAAATGAAACCAACAAAACCATTCATTGGATTTGTGTTCCTGCCATCTTTTTCAGTATTGTGGGCCTGATTTACAGTATTCCAGCAGCGCCCGTTGAGCGCTTGTTGCCTTTTCTGGGCAGTTTTGCCAATTGGGCTACATTGGCTCTTGTAATTGTATTGTTTTATTATGTATCCCTTTCTCCTCCCCTTGCTTTGGGAATGTTTTTTTTCTCAGCTATCTGCCTGGCTTTGGCAAATTTTCTGAGCCTAACTGTCCCCATTCCACTTTGGGCTCTCAGCTTGGGAATATTCATATTAGCTTGGATATTCCAGTTTTATGGCCATAAAATAGAGGGAAAAAAGCCCTCTTTTCTAAAGGATCTTCAATTTTTAATGATCGGTCCTGCTTGGCTCATGCATTTTATATACAAAAAGATTGGGCTAGCTTATTGATTTTTTCCTGTTATTTTTAGGTTTGAAAACCATTTAGTCAAGCCTGATTTATGTTTAGTTTCATTTTTGCTGCAGTTGAAATTCCAATGCTGTCCGATATCGTGTGGATCTTTGGATTGGCCACCTTGGTCATCCTTGTCTTTATGCGGTTGAAAATCCCGACAATTATTGGTTTTTTATTCACTGGTGCTCTGGCTGGCCCTTACGGGCTTTCGCTGGTTCAGGCTTCCACTACGGTGGATATTTTATCGGAAATAGGTGTAATTTTGTTGCTTTTTGTCATTGGGATGGAATTTTCCCTAAAAAGCCTAATGGCAATCAAAAAAGCTGTATTTATAGGGGGTGCATTGCAGGTAAGCCTTACCATTTTGATAACCACTTTGGTGGCTTATTTCCTCGATTTTGACTGGGCTGTATCTGTTTTTATAGGTTTCCTTTTTTCATTGAGCAGTACTGCAATCGTGTTGAAACTGTTACAGGAAGGCGGACAGATCAATACCATTCCAGGTCGAACCACATTGGCGATTTTGATTTTTCAGGATATCGTT
Organism: Cecembia sp.; assembly: GCF_007126775.1. Classification (GTDB taxonomy): domain Bacteria; phylum Bacteroidota; class Bacteroidia; order Cytophagales; family Cyclobacteriaceae; genus Cecembia. The sequence goes on from NZ_SLAP01000239.1 coordinate 31,104, forward strand.
ATTGTACCCTTAATGCTATTTACGCCCATGTTGGCAGGGGAAACAGATAATGTGGCATGGGCTTTATTCCTTATGGCTCTTAAAGGCACCTTGGTGGTTATACTTACCTTACTAAGTGCCAAGTACCTTGTTCCTACCCTGCTTTACCGCATTGCCAAGACAAGAAACGAAGAATTGTTCCTTCTGAGTATCATTGTGATATGCTTTGCCGTGGCCTATGCTACTTCTTTATTGGGTTTATCCTTGGGCTTGGGAGCCTTCTTAGCGGGTTTGATCATCAGTGAATCTGATTACAGTCACCATGCCACTGGAAAAATACTGCCTTTTAGGGAAGTTTTTCTGAGCTTTTTCTTTGTCTCTGTTGGGATGCTTTTCGATATCACCTTTCTTTTTGAACACATTCTTCCGATTTTAGGATTGACCCTCTTGACATTTGTGGTCAAATTTATAACGGCCACAGTTGCTGTTAGAGCTATAGGACAAGGCTTCAAAGAAGCTTTTATGGTAGCTTTCTCTATTTTCCAGGTGGGGGAATTCTCCCTGCTTTTGGCCAAGGTGGGGTTGAATTTTGAATTATTAGATGCCGATACTTACCAGTATTTTCTCGCTATTTCTATTCTTACCATGGCTGTTACTCCTTTTGTATTGAAAAAAAGAGAGGAAATATCCTGTGGAATTTTAAACCTGCCCCTTCCGAAAAGACTGAATAAGCGGTTTGGAAATGAAGACCAGCCGGATATCAAACTGGAGGAAGATCTCAAAGACCACTTGGTCATTATTGGTTATGGACTGAACGGCAGGAACCTTTCCAAGGCGGCAAAGACTGCTGATATCCCTTACGCAATCATTGAAATGAATCCCGCCACCGTTAGGGAAGAATCCCTAAAAGGGGAGCCCATCACTTATGGAGATGCCGCAAATGAAACGGTTTTGGATCATGTAAATATCAATAAAGCCAGGGTAGCCGTGATAGCCATATCCAATGCGGAAGCCACCAAGCGCATTATTTCCGCTATAAGACACCTTACACAAAATCCCTATATTATAGTAAGAACCAGGTATGTCAATGAAATCGAAGAAAACCTCAAGTTAGGAGCAGATGAAGTAATACCCGAGGAATTTGAGACCTCCATAGAAATATTTACCCGGACATTGGCCAAATACCTTATCCCAAGGCACGATATTGAAGAATTCACTGAAGAAGTCAGGTCTCATAACTATGAACTATTTAGATTCAATTCAGAGGAAAAAATGCCACGTAAAAGAATTGACTTGCCTGACATCAATTTTGTAGGGGTGATGGTGGAAAAAGACAGTGGAAAGTATATCAATAGGCCATTGAGAGAAGCTGGCATACGGGATGATTTGGGAATTAATGTCGTGGCCATTAAAAGGGAAGGAAAAACAATCACCAATATCCACCCGGATGAAAGGTTAAAGTTAGGTGATGTGGTCTATGTAGCCGGTAAACCAGATGCTCTGGAAAAATTTGAAGCAGAGGTCGAGATTGATTGAAGAAAGCTATTCTACAAACTGGAAGTTTTTAAGACGATTGAGAGATTTTCTATTAATAGGGGATTCTATGTTCTCTATAATGGATTTCTTTTCCCTTGCAGTCAGACGCCAATTGAGTGAAGCTCTCTGAATTTCTTGCTCTTGTTGATTAAAGACCCCATCTTCATCTGCCAAACCACGTTCCCTGAGGTATTGCAGCGTGGAATATTCAAATTCTATCCTTTCCATAGGGAAATCCAGACTTTCTTTCATACGGGTAAATAATACTTCATTATGTAAGGTCTGAACATTGTCCCAATTGATGTAGATGTTTTTTAAAGGAGTGAAAAACTTTTCCAAAAGCTTAGGCGGATATTTTTGGTCTATGTCAGAAAATTTTTCTGAATCTCTGATTGTCAGTAGCAAAACTCCAGAGGTATTTTCCCTGATCCAGTCTTCAAACACGGCGATAAACTTTAGTGCATCCTGCATGCCAAAATTATCTGACAAGCCGGCATCCATTGTTTCCATTTGGGGCTTGGATGGCAATTGAATATTGGGTGTAATAAATGGAAAAGTAGCACCCATTCTCAAAGCGGTGATAAAACGCAAATTACCGGCATCATGACCTGCATAAAACCTTTGGAAATCGATGCCCTGACTTTTTTCATTCAGGCCCTCCACCCTTTTATTGGAAATACCCATATAACTGATGGAATATGGGGAAATATAAAGTTTTCTGCCATCATTGGTTACCAAAGGGGAAATAGGCATCATAGGGATCAAGGCACGGAATTCAGGGTCCCTGTAAGCTGAAATCGGTTTGTCCAAAATCCCCTTGGTATTGATATTCAACTGATTTTCAAATGCAAAACCCCTGTCTTTTAAATACCTCTTTTCATTGTATTTAAAATATTGATTCCTTATCAAGAGGTCGTTGACAAGTAGGGTAAAAATGATAGGGTTAAGGTTGTCTGAGGAAATTTCATCCAGGTACTTTTCATCCTTTACGCTGATAGAAGGATCTTGTAAGGACCGAAGATATATTTCCCTAAATACGGATGCTCCAATCAAACCACCGGAAGCACCGGTTATCATTTGCGTATGTTCAAAGAGCCTGTTATCGCTTACGAACTGTGCCTCTTGAAGTACTTTTAGTGACCAAAGTGCAGCCCTTTGCCCTCCACCGCTGACAGTTATAAATACCATTTTAGGCTTACTGCCCTCTGGAAATTTTGCTTTCCAATTTTCAAGAATCTGAAGGGTGAATTTCCGGTCGCTTTCCACACTATCGGAATGCAAAATGGCATTCAATTTTTCAAGATTGTAGCGTGCGGGCGGGGAATCATAATCCAAACCAAAGGCCTCATGCGGCCTATTGAACCAAGAAGTGTTGGAAAGGGCGTTAAAGAGGAGTAAAAATCCCAAAACCGCTGGGGTAGCCCATTCCCTTAACCAGAAGGAAACTGCCCCGACCAACATAGTAGCGATGGCCAATAAGAGAATCCCACTTGCTGCAGCAGGTAATTGTAAAAAAGGTATTTCCCTGAATATCCCCATCAGCAAGATCAAGCTGATCAAAGCAGTCTGTATGATGATCATATTGAGGTGGTTCTGATCAAATACCCTGAGCAATTGCTGCCCTTCAAATCCGGAAAGATCCTGCCTGACCATTTTGAATTTAAAGCTGATGTCCAGGTAATCCAGCACTTTGTCTTTGTCCTTTTTGCTCTCCTTGATTCTCTTAAGCATATTGGCTCTGGTCAGCTTCGTTTTCCTGAGTTGTTTTTCTAATGTTCCCGCAAAAAGCACAAAAAAATCTTTGTTGGTAAAACCGAAATAGACAAAAAGCAAAGTGAAGGTCAAAAGGGAACCTGCACTGAAACCTAAAAAATATTCCATCACAACCCAATTGTTTTCATGCTCATTATCCAACTGAAAAGTTATGATGCAATACAGGTAAAGCAGGTAAAAGGACAATGGGATAATCGAATTATTCAGACAATATTGCAGAAATGGCCTCGGTATAATGGCAAGAAATTTAAACCTGGGACCGTCAAGGATATAGGTGGTCATGTGAAAGGCCATAGTGAAGATGGCCAAGGCAACACCCATTAGCAAAAAACTTCTCCAAGAGACGGCATTAAGGTACTCGGGATCCAAAAAAAGGAAAGGAATGCCTAAAACAGTTCCGAAACTTTGGAAAATAATAAGTAACAATAGGCCCCATGTAACCAAAAGCAACAAGTTCTTTCTCAAATGGAGAAAAAGCAATTGAACAGGAAAACTATATATGATCTTGTCCCACATAAACCTATTTTTCTTGGATAAGATAGTAGAATTTTAGTTGAATTCTAAATGGTATTTTTGATTGCGCTATAAATTCCTATCCCTTACCTTCGCTATCTGATTTAAACGTTGACTTATGAGAATCTGGTTTTTGTGTAAGGTAAAATATGCCAAGGAAAATGAGCAGGGGCTTCTGAAAAACGTGTCTGAGCAATATCTGGTAGACGCAGTTTCTTTTACAGAAGCTGAAGCAAGGATTTATGATATGTTGGGCTCTACCATAAGGGGTGATTTTCAGGTCACCAATATCAGCAAAAGTAATTTTGTGGATGTATTTCCATACGATGACATAGACATCTGGCACAAATGTAAAATCACCTATGTGGTAGCCGATGCAGATAGCGGAAAAGAAAAAAAGGTTACCCAGTACATGCTGGTGACTGCCCATGATGTAAAAGAGGCATACGACCGCATCCATGAGAGCCTGAGCAATATGTTGGTTACATTCCGTGTCCCTGACATTACAGAAAGTCCTATAGTGGAAGTTTTCCCATACGAACATGATGACGAAGAACTCCTACCCCCTCCACCTGCCAATTTGAAACCTTTAAGTGAGGTCAAAGCGGAACAGGAGAGAAGGGAATCTACAAGAGCCGGTAATGAAAGAGGGAATTTTGATGACCCCGAAGAAGCCGAGTTAAGGGAATTCAATGAAGGAGCCGAATAGGCTCTTTTTTTGAATTTTTTCAAACTAATTTTTTTTAAATTTTTAGTTATATTTGTAGAAATACCAAAATTCATGAGAGGTTTTCATAAGTTTTTAATTGTAATACTGTTGTTTGGTTCCTGTACCGACCCTGTTGAACCATCAATTACTCCTGAGATTGAAAATTTTTCGCTAGTGAATCTTGGCCAGGGGGCTTTAAACAATGACCAGGTTTTTGGACTTGAAGTATTTGAGGATAAAATGTTTTTTTTAAATCAGTCTATTCCTGGTTTTATTGATTCAAATGGCATGACTGATTTTTCATGTTGCTTGAATAGTGGAATAAACAGTAATTTTAGACCATCATTTGCTACAAACTATATCCTTCAGCCTATTGAAAATCTGATTGGGTTTGTGGTCTATCCAATAGATTTCTTTGGAGGATTACGTGCTTTGAATTTTGAAGAATTGCTCGGAGAATCAGGTAAAAATGCCAGAATAGTTTCAGGAAATCAACCGCTCCCAATCAACCTGGAAAGGAATTTTGAACTCAATGGAAATTACTTGATGCTTAATGTTACCACGGAGGATGGTATTGACCGGATTTGGATTTTAGAAATTGATTTTGGGGATGGATTCGGTTCTCTCAAACTCATCAACAAAATAGAAATCACTTCTGAAAGTTTAGGGGTTACAACCGGAAATCCGCAAATAGGTTTGGTCATTCGGAGTGTCAAAACACTCGAAGATAGGTGGATTGCCCATATTTCAAAAAGTGGGGAGGATACCGCATCTGGAGGAAGTTACATTATTTCCAAAGAAGGAAGCATTCAAAAATTGTTTGGCTCTCAAACCGGTGATTCTAATTTCGGTTTTTACGATTTTACAAAAATTTCCCCGAATGATTTTCTGATCACTGAATCACCTATTGGGAGGATTTCTTATTCTAATTCTTTGATTTCCAGCACACCTCAGCTGATTGCAGAATTCAATGGACCTTTGATAATCCGTTATTTTGAAGAAAAAGCAGTATTTTTTATCCCAGGGCAATCATTGATAGCCTCTTTGGAAAATTTTAAAACTGATGGCGCTTCAAATTACCAAACCATGGAATTGGACAGGACAGGATTAAACAGTAACCGTATATACGATCTCCAGTTTTTCAATGGAAAAGTATATGTGGCTACGGATAACGGAATTTATTCTAAATCGATTGAAAACTTCTGGGAAGAGGTAAGACATCCATGATTACATTCTCAATTGGTTATTAATTACAAACTGGATCAGGTCCTCTATGGGCAAACCTGCTTTTTCTGATGCATCTGCGATATCATCTCGGCTGACCTGAGCCGCGAAACTTTTGTCCTTTAACCGTTTTTTTACTCCTTTTACCTCCATCCCATCATACCCTTGAGGACGCATCAAAGAATAAGCATGCACAAAACCGGATAATTCATCAAAGGCATACAGCATCTTATCCATTTCCGAAACCGGTTCTACTCCAAAATATCTTGGGCCGTGACTGGCAATTGCTCTTATGATCCGTGGATCTTGATTTCGCGATTCCAATTCTTCAATGATTTTTCTGCAATGATCATCCGGCCATTGATCCCAGTCTGCATCATGCAGCAAGCCAGATAAATACCAAAGCTTTTGGATATATGCATCATACCCCTTGTTACCAGCATAGGACTTCATCAAATGCCCTACTTGTTGCATATGAAATACTAATTTTTCATTTTTTACCCAATTCCTTAAAATTTCCTCCGCTTCTGACAATTCCATCAATTGTCCCATATTATTGGGATTTCCGAAATTTTCCCGATTTAAAAGGTATGAATTACTCATTTTAAAGTCATTTAAATGTTTTATGTATGTTAAATTTTGCTTTTCAATAATTTTTATTCTAATTTAGATTAAGTTTTTTTAAAATGAACTCAGAAAGCCTATTGAACCTTCACACAGAAGAAAGTTTGGATTCTTCTACCTACTTGTATTCAGTTTTACTGAATCAGGATAATATTATATTGAATGCGAACAGGAAGTTTAGCCAAGAATTGTTTTTCGGTTCCAATAAATTGGAAGGATCACATTTATCTGACTATATCTTTCCTCAGGATTTTTCAAAATATGAATTACTTTTGAAAAAATCATTATCCAAGAGAGAAAGAAGTTTTTTCATGGACCTTAGAAAGGTAAGCATGGATGGAGTAGATTTTGAATGGACGAGATGGGAATTTTTTCCTCGCTATGATAAAAATAAGATAAAAGAAATTGTAGCCATAGGCCATACAATTGAAAGTACCAGTATTGGTAAAAGAAAAAAAGAGGAACTGTTCCTTAAACAAAATGAATTTATCGAAAAAATGACCTTCGACCACTCTCATGATATGCGGGCAAGAGTGGCCAATATCATTGGAATTTTGGAAATAATGGGAGAAGATAAA
>NZ_SLAP01000249.1 GCF_007126775.1 Cecembia sp.
GATTTTTATATCAATAATTTCCTGGTGGGAAATATTGAAGCAGCCACCTATCTGTCAGATAAGCAGGTAAATCTGGAGTTGAATAATTTCAGAAATGGTGTGAAGGTAATTGCTATTAATGGGTATTTGGGCTCCGAGGATGATGAATTGGCGCTCCAGGCCACTTTAAAAGATGCAGATCTTTCTGTTTTAGAGCCTTTTTTATCCGATTACCTTACCCAATTGGGAGGTAAAGTGTCCGGAGATTTAAATCTTTCGGGAACACTTAATTTTCCTGAAGTTACTGGTACAGGGAGATTAAATGGAGGAAAACTTTTGATAAATTACCTGAATACCTTTTATACCGTAGATGGAAATATTGTATTCAATACCAATGAAATCAGTTTCAGAGAACTTCAATTGAGGGATAGCAATGGGAACCTGGCAAGAATGAGAGGGGGGATTTCCCATGATTATTTTTCTGATTTTATTTTGGACATCAGTTCAAACTTGGACAAATTCCAGGTCCTCAACACAACAGTCAGGGATAATGAAATCTTTTATGGTACTGCGTATACCAGCGGAACACTCAATATTTTTGGAGCAGCCAACAACTTGGACATTACTGCAAGGGCTACTTCAGAAGCAAATACCCGCATTTTTATACCATTTGGTAGCAGCAGCGTACAGGCTCAGGAAGATTTCATCAATATTATCAATGTGAGGGATACAAGTCGGGTGATTACAATGGAAGAGGGTGTAGAAAAACTGGCTATCAACAATGTAAGGATGAACTTTAACCTGGATGTTACTCCAGATGCTTACCTTGAAATTCAAATTGATCCCAGAACAGGTGAAAACATCCAAGGCAGAGGCCGGGGTGTACTCAATCTGAATATTGATACCCAGGGTAATTTCTCCATGCTGGGCAATTATGAAATTACTGAAGCACGTTATAATTTTTCACTTTACAACATCATCCGAAGAGAATTTATTGTGCAGCCGGGAGGACGCATTTCCTGGTTTGGAGATCCTTATGAAGGAACGATGGATATCAAGGCATACTATCAGGAAAGTGTTTCCCTTCAAAATCTTCAGAATATCCAGGTTGGAGGTATAGAAGACCCCCAAATGCGGCGCCGTTTCCCTTTGAAAGTCTTAATGGATCTTAAGGGGAATTTACTCTCTCCGGAAATAAGCTTCAATTTTGACTTCAGCGAATTCCCTACAGAAGGGAATGTACAGACTTACATCTCTGCCTTTCAAAACCGGATAGCCAATGATGAACAAGAAAAAAACAGACAAGTTTTCTCTGTCATCATGATGCGGTCCCTTTCTCCAGAAGGACAGTTTTCAGGTGTTGGCAATATTGCGACATCAAACCTCAGTCAATTGCTCTCCTCCCAGTTGAACAGCTTCATCGCTCAGGTGGACCAAAACCTTGAAGTGGATATTGACCTGGCCAACCTGGATCAAAATACCTTGGAGACTTTCCAATTAAGAGTAGCCTATACATTTTTAGACGGCAGGCTACGGGTCAGCAGGGATGGTGGTCTTACCGACCTTCAGGGCAATGCAGACCTGAACAGTATTGCAGGAGATTGGCAAGCAGAGTATTTACTTACCGAAGATGGCCGTTATAGGATGCGGATTTACAATAGAAACAATTTCAATACCTTTACATCTCTGTCTTTGGCACGAAATGTAGCCACTTATGGTGTTTCTGTATCCCAAAACCTTTCTTTCAACTCTTTTGGAGAAATTTGGGATAAAATCAGAAGCAAAGAAAAGGAAAGGCTGAGAATCAATGATACCGATGATTTTTTGAGGTATCAGTTTGAAGAGGAAAATGGCTGGAGACCGATCCCATTGGAAAACCTGGAAAATAGAGTCAGCCCTTTGGATTATCAAATAGACCCTCCCAAAAAAATCCTTAGAAAAGAAGAGGATGATTAAACAATTTGGCTGTTACCAAATTCAATAGCAGTACACATATGGATAATAATGGAAAAGATCAGCTTATTTTGGTTTAGGAGAGACCTCAGACTAGAGGACAATACCGGCTTGTACTATGCATATAAGCAAGAAAAAAATGTACTTCCTCTTTTTATTTTTGACCGTGACATATTGGATAAATTGGAGGATAAAAAAGACGCCAGGGTCACATTTATCCATGAACGGATTCAGGTATTACAGGAGCAGTTAAAGACCTATGGAAGCACTGTTTTGGTGAAATATGGGAAGCCACAGGACATATGGAAAGCACTATTGGAGGAGTATCCGATAGCAAATGTCTATACCAACCGGGACTATGAACCTTATGCCCTCGAAAGGGATGGAAAGGTAAAATCACTCTTGAAAGAAAACGGGGTACAGTTTTTGGACTTCAAGGACCAGGTAATCTTTGAAAAAGATGAAATCCTGAATGGAAGCGGTGAATTTTATAAAGTGTTTACTCCATATAGCAAGCTTTGGTTAAATAAATTCAAGCAAAGTCCACCTGAAATATTGCAACTCGATCGCAAAAGGAATAATTTCCTCCAACTTAATTCCTTAGCCATCCCAAGCTTGGAGCAAATGGGCTTTGATAGAAGTAACATCAATATTCCTTCACTGGATGTAGACAAGGGCCTTATTCAGAAGTACGATAAAGTGAGAAACTTCCCGGCAATCAATGGAACCACCCGCTTGGGGATCCATCTGCGATTTGGAACCATCAGTATCAGAAAGCTGGCTCTGGAAGCTGCAAAATTAAATGACACCTATTTGAATGAACTGATTTGGAGGGAATTTTATATGATGATTCTTTATCATAATCCCCATGTAGTAGAAAAGGCTTTCAAATCCCAATACGATCAGATCCCCTGGAGAAAGGATGAAGATGATTTTCAAAAATGGTGTGATGGGAAAACCGGGTATCCCATTGTAGATGCAGGAATGAGAGAGCTCAATGCTACTGGATATATGCATAACAGGGTAAGGATGATTGTGGCGAGTTTTCTTACCAAGCACCTTTTAATTGACTGGAGGTGGGGAGAAGCTTATTTTGCAAAAAAATTATTGGACTTTGAGCTTTCCTCTAACAATGGGGGCTGGCAATGGGCTGCGGGAACTGGTACGGATGCACAGCCTTATTTCAGGGTGTTTAATCCGGAATCACAAACTGAAAAATTCGACAAGGAACTCAAGTATATCAAAAAATGGATCCCAGAATATGGAACCGTTGAGTATCCAAAACCTATGGTAGATCATAAATTTGCCAGAGAAAGAGCCATAGAAACATACAAAAAAGCATTGAATTCATGAATATAGGAGACAGGGTAAGGTTACTTCATGGAAATGAAGAAGGCGTAATCACCAAAATATCATCAGGTGGAAGGGTAGAAGTGGAAATAGAGGATGGTTTTCGGATACCTGCTATGAAAAATGAGGTTGTCCTGATTTCAAAAACAGAGAAAGCCTATTTTGGGGATGGAGTAAATGAACCTACTGAGAAATCCTCTGATTTTGTTTCTTCAAAATCCCAAAACTCGGAAGAGGGATTGTTTTTGGCATACCTGCCTATCAACGACAAGGATCACAGCATTTATATCAGCAACAACACGGCAAAAAATTTTCTGGCCATGGTATCCGAACACCATGGCAGCAATTCCCAAACACTTTTGGCAGAGAAAATACCAGCGAAATCAAGTAAAAAAATTGCAGAAAAGTCCATCCAGCATTTTGAGGAATGGCCAACTCTTTTGTTGCAGTTTTTCCCGATCAACAACAAGATTGAAAAGACTGAGGCCGCCTTTGAGAGGAAAATCAAATTCAAAGCCTCTTCATTTTTCAAAAGTAAAGGTAAGGTACCCATTCTCGAAAAAAATGGATATATTTTCAGGCTGACGGAAAACAGTGCATCAATAGATATTCATGAACTCAATGAAGCACTTAACCCCAGTAAAAATTCCCCACCAGCAGAATTCCCAAAACCTCCAAAAGAAATAGACCTCCACATCGAAGAGCTTACAAAGGATCATAGCTTATTGAGTAATTCAGAAATGCTGAAGCTACAAATGGAGGTATTTGAAAGAAATATCAACTATGCTATTGCATCAGGAATGGATGAAATTTCATTTATTCATGGTATCGGAAATGGAGTCCTGAGAAAAGAAATACATAAGTATCTCAGTCAATTAAAAAATATTAAGTACTTTCAAGACACGCAGAAGAGCCGCTTTGGCTACGGTGCTACTTTGGTCCGCATATCTTAAAAAATGAAAGGCAAGGTTTCTCCAATATTTTCACTTTTTCTACATCATTTTGATGAAGCAAGGATTGCTTTTGATGCATTGAGTAAGCAATATCGTGGTAAAAAAGCGATAGAACTGGAAACCAGATTGATATTTTTGGAAATCTACATCGATCTTTTGTCAAGGATTCATTTTAAGGAAGACCAACTGAAATTTCGCTTGTTTACCCCTTTGAAAGACATATTCAAAGGGTTGAAAAAAACCAAGCACCTTAAGATGATTTTGAACCAGCTGGAAAAATTAAAAAATCAGGGACATAGCTTTAACTCTTATTCCAAGGCTTTGGAATCTGAAAAAAACAAACTTTATAGTGAAGTATACGAATTGGTTGTTTCCTCTCCACTAAAAATGTGGGAGGACTTGTACCAGGAAGCATTCAAATACAGTAAGGGCCTAAGGCCCTTGATGATAAACACAGCTACCACACAGATAATTGATGAGGAGTTGAGTTTTTTTAAAATTGAAAACAACGGCAAACTAGACAGTAAACTTCTGAAGGACATTTATGAAGGAATAAGAGTGATAACTGCCCTCGAAAACCTTAGGATTGAGTCAGGATTCAATCCGGTGTTTGTACAGGAAGTTCACGATAGAATGAGCGAGTTGCAGAAAATCATGTTAAAGTGGTACGAGAACCACCTTTTCATTCAGCACTTAGGGGGATTCCTTACAGATAAAGCTGAAATTCCAAAAAAATACCTGGACCTGTTTTCTGAACTACAGTCCAATAAAAAACAGTTTACCAAACAGATCGAACAACAATGCAATGCACTTTTTGAACGTATTTTGGAATAAGTTTCAACGCCTTTTCAATGCATAACTTTTAAAGGTAGTCCATGAAATTACCGCATATCCTATAGCCAACATGAAATGAAAAACCAACATTTCATAGGTCCCTGAAAGTATAGATAATATTGCCATAATTGAAAACACCAGCGCTAGTAAACCTTCAATATAAGTGGTGAAAGGCACCTGCAATTGATTATAAGCATTTTCTTTCCAATGCGCTTTGGACTGGAGGTTATATTTAGGGGTTCTTATAAATGGGGATTTTTTACCGGAAAAACCCTCCCAAACTGCTTGTGCATTGTGCAGTGCAAGTCCCATAGAAACAGCCAAGAAGAGAGGCAATTCCCACAGGAACCTCAATATACCTTTCCAGGTATACCCCACCAAACTCAAATTGGCAAAGAAGTAAACCAAAGCTATGATGACAAAGCCAACCAAGAATATGGCTGCTGCTTGGAATAAATTATCAGGAATCATTCCTTTATAAAAGGCATACCATACCGGAATGCTACTGAGACTCACTAAAAAAACAGCAATAAAAATCACTGCATTTAACAAATGTGCAGTAGCATGCAATTTTGTTCTCCATCCAAACCCTTGTCCCAATACACTTATCAAGTGCTTTTTAGCGCATTCTGCCCCTCCTTTGGTCCATCGGAATTGTTGGGATTTAATCGCCGACATTACAGGAGGAAGCTCAGCCGGTGATTCTATATCAGGTCTGTAAATGAACTTCCATCCTTTTTTTTGTGCCCTGTAACTCAGATCAAGATCCTCGGTCAGGGTGTCATCTTCCCAATTTCCCGCATCTATAATGCATGCTTTACGCCAGATACCACCTGTTCCATTAAAATTGATAAACACATCCTGCGCATTTCTACCTATTTGTTCCACCATAAAATGTGCATCCAGGGCAAAAGCCTGTAAACGGGTCAATAGCGAATGGTTTTCATTCAAATGGGTCCACCTACTTTGAACCAAACCAACCTGCTTATCCTCAAAAAAAGGCACCGTCTTCAATAAAAAATCCGGATCAGGAACAAAATCAGCATCAAAAATTGCAATCAGCTCTCCACTTGCTTTTTCCAGCCCATGTCTTAAAGCCCCTGCCTTGAAACCAATTCTGTCTTCTCTGTGAATATATTGGAAGTTAATATTGGGATATGCTTTGATCTTATCCTTGATAATCCCTACGGTCTCATCAGTACTATCATCGAGAAGCTGTATCTCCAGCTTGTCTTCAGGGTACCTAAAGGCAGCTGCCGCTTCGATCAAGCGCTCGACAACATATTTCTCATTAAAAATAGGCAATTGGACGGTTACTTTAGGCAATTCTTGCCAGTTTTTGACAGCAAGTGGTTGTATTCTTCTTTTGTACTTGAAAAAATAATAAAGCAGATGTGCCTGTGTAAAACTATAAAAGAGCACGAAGCACATGGCCAGGATATAAATTCCCAGAAAAAGGTAGATAAAGAACATCAGGATTTTACACTTATGGATTTATTACCGATAATTATTGGCATATCGTTTATACGGCCTGCTTCCCCTGCATTTTCAAGCTTAAGTACTCCTCTTGGGCAAACCGCAGAGCAAACGCCACAACCTACGCAAGATGCTCTGACGATATTTTGTCCCCTCTGGGCGTACCAGCGCACGTCTATGCCCATTTCACAATAGGTGGAGCAGTTACCGCATGAAATACATTGCCCTCCATTGGTGGTTATTCTGAATCTGGATTTAAAACGTTGAACGATCCCCAAGTAAGCTGCTAAAGGACAACCAAATCTGCACCAAACCCTATTGCCCATTAATGGGTAGAATCCAGTCCCAATAACTCCCGCAAAAGCTGAACCAATTGCAAAACCATATATGGAATGTAACTGATCGGTGGCCTGACCCAGTAAGCCAAATTCCATAAAATAATTGACGAGGGTTACTGCTGTCATCAACACTGCAAATACAAGGACTCCGTGAACCATGTACCTCTCTATCTTCCAGGCCTTTAAAGATTTGTCAGATAACTGTCTGTAAGGATCCCCTAAAGTCTCTGCCAGGCCTCCACAACCACAGACCCAAGAACAGTACCAGCGCTTTCCGTAAAAATAAGTCAATAAAGGAACTCCCAAGACAATTAAAATTATACCCCAGACCAACATAAACATTCCCAAAGCACCAGAACTGATCATTCCTTCTATTCGGTAATCATAAAAAAAAGAATAATCCAAGGGCCAGATATTTTTGAAATCGTGCCAAGGTTTGTTCAATAAAATTAGTATCTCCGGAATGAGAAAGGCAAATGCCAATTGAAAAAACATGACCGAGACAGTTCTTATTGTCTGATAGGCATTGCCCTTATATTTTCTAAACATTCTCACTCCCATCACCAAAATAGCAAGTGTATAAATCAAGCCATATAAAAACCATTGGCTGGCTTCTGCTCCTGATAAAGCTTTACTAAGGGGATCTACCATGATGACAAGATTGGTCATGTATTCAGGGAACCAATATAAAATCACGTAAAATAAAATGAGATAAGTACCTGTAATGATTCCCAAAAGCCCCCTGGATTTCATGGAAGAAAAGTAAATTCCATCATTTTTAATCCCCTCCGGTTCCCCCTTATAAAGCGGGAAAATATATAGCAGGCCGCCCAATACTGCTAATCCAATAGAAATTGAAAAAAACAAGAGAGGCCGACTTATCACTCCTGTCTGGGTTGCGCCTTTGGTAATTGAAAAGGCATAGTCATCCCAAATCACATCATCCCAAGCATCTCTTCTCTTGAGATCCTCATTGTATTCTTCAAACAAAGTATTGAAATCAGCAATAAAGCGAAAGTTTGAATTGTATACTTCTCCATACATTGGCCTTAATGTCCTGAGCATGGCTTCTTCATGCTCAGTTTTGACAGATGCACTTACTATATCTGCCTCAAGGCGGTAATCTCCTATAAAAGGAAGGGTACTGAAAACCAGCAATCCCAAAATAAATAATCCCAAGCCCAATAACTGTATCTTTTTCATGCCCTTGACCCGATTAATCTTTGAATGAAGGATGTTTTCTTAGGTTTCAACTGTTTACCATGTTGCTCATTGAAGGACTGAATTACCCGTCTATAGAAAGGCTTGTAAAATTCCGGATTGAAACTGGCTTGATCCAATTGTTCCATCACTTGATCTACCCTCCATTCCTCATTGATGGCATGGTCAAAAAACTCATGACGCAACCTCCAGCCAAATGCATTTACCCCTTGGATCACCTCTGAATGCTTGGAAAAATTAAACCTGATTGCAACTTTTCCATTTTCATCCTCCCAATAGAAGGTTTCCATATCTTCTGGTAATTTGGCTGGCACATTTCCATAGGTCTGATATTCTATATCAAAAAATTTAGCAGAATTGAACCAAACCCCAGGTTGATAGGGAATAGGGTTTTCTTGGGTTAGGTTATATGCCAGGGTTTCTCCCTGCATTCTTCCAGTGTACCAGACTTGCTCAATATTTTTGCGGTTAGAATTTGGAGATTTTCTAAATTCAGCACAATCGCCAATAGCATAAACATCGGGTAAATTCGTTCTGAAATATGCGTCTATCAAAATCCCTTTATTGGTATCCAATTCAGTATCCTTTAAGAATTCAATATTAGGAGTAACACCAATACAAAGGCCTACAAATTCACAGGAAATGGATTCTTGATCTTTTGTTTTAACACCTACCACTTGATGATTCTGATTTCCAGTGATCTCTTCCAATTCGGTATTTAGCCGCAAATCGATCCCATGTTCCAAAATATGCCTACTCACCATTTTGGCCTCCTCTTCTGGAAGTACATTGTCCCAAAAGTCAGCTTCTCTGACCAAAAAAGTTACCTGAATATCCCTACTGGCCAACATCTCAGCCATTTCAATACCAATGAGTCCTCCTCCCACTACTACCGCTTTTTGGATTCCTGCTGTATTTTTTTCCATCAGCTGCAAATCCTGATAAGAATAAAGGCCCTGAACCCCTGTCAGTTGCTGCCCCGGCCAATTGATCATAAGCGGTTTAGAGCCAGTTGCCAGTACCAAAACATCATAGTGGATGGTTTTTCCATTATGGCAGATCAATTTTTTATGTTGGAAATCGATGATTTCAATCCATGCCTGCAACAGCTCTATCCGGTTCTTTTCCCAAAACCAATCTTCATAGGGCTGTGTATGTTCATACTGCATATGCCCCATGTAAATATACATCAGGGCAGTGCGGGAAAAAAAATACTTTGTTTCCCCTGAAATCACAAGGATCTCTGCCGATGCATCATTTTTTCTGACTTCTCTGGCACAGGTAATTCCTGAAATTCCATTTCCAATAATGACTATTTTTTGCTTACTCATTGAGTGACCAATCGTAGGGAAGGTAGCTTACTTTTGCCTTTTTACTAATTGAAATATCTGAATATTGGTTAAGATAATCAATTACACTGCCTTTTTGGGTAAAATCCTCTTTAAACCAAGAAAAAATTTCAGAAATTTCAACCTTATCCTGATTGATTTTATTGCGTAAAGGGTCATTGATAAACTGCCTTGCTGCTGTATTCAGCTGCTGATCAAGCTTTTCAGGTACATACGCATAATTGCTAAGTAAGGGACAGGAAAAGGAGGCACAATTGATTGCGAAATGTATCCTTGGCTCTTCAAATTCTTTTCTCAAAATTTTATGTTCGATTTCGTCCAGGGATGCAGGCTTGCCCCCAATTTTAAAAAACTCGATATGCCAGACCGTGTTGAATAAAGGAACAGGAAATTTTGGTTTGATGTCTTTGATGCTTTTTACAGGATAATGGTCAATAATCAACTTTACGGTAAATGCATTATAAGCATTGATCCAGTAAGCCAATTGCTCCTCTTGAGTCCAGGTCATTCTATCGGGTGGATACGCACTCAAAAGGTCCAGATATATTTGTAACTCCTCTTTCTCCTTGATAAAACCTTCATAATTTACTTTTCCATCAGAATTAACATACTTTTGAAGCAAGCGGTCAAAAGCCTGATGAGAGGGCACTTCCGTTCCTGACTGCCCCAGCTGGGACCTCCCACAAGAAAGGTTGATCAATAGGATAGAAATAAAAATAAAAAGGGCATGCATATATGCTGAATTTACATTTCGAAGTGAACCTTAATATACCTTTTCTCCTTTGGATAACCAGATGCCCCAAACCTTGTTGTAGGCATGTATTTTTTGGGTTGGTTTGCCATTATTATAAACGGGCAATTCTTCATTGACCCAATGAAAAATGCCTCCATAAAGGTTGTAGACCCTAGTAAAACCGGCTTCCATCAGTTTCTTGCCAATATCCTGACTCCTTGCTCCAATGGAACAGTAAACTACAATAGGCCCATTCTTATCCAAGCCCTTTACAGTTTCCAAATCAAAATCATTGAAGCCTACCCATTGGGCATCCTGCAAATGACTGACCTCATATTCCACCCTTTCTCTGGTATCCAAAAAAACAGCAGTCTCTAAGATGTTCTGTTCATCAATTTTGACCACAGGAAATTCATTATCGTAAATTCCCTTCAATAGTGTTTTATAAGCTAAGCTCTGTGCATTTGAAGGTTGACATACGAATGCAAACAATACTATCCAAAGCAATCGGATGATTTTCATAACTCGTATCTTACACAAATCTAATTTTTTCTTCAGGCCTTGACTAATCAACTGAAAAAAATAAAAAATGATTGCATATTATGCTTTTCATTTTCATGCACAAAAATAAAAAACAGAAACTATGGCCTCTTAACCATAAAAATCTGAAAGTCTTGCCAGGCCTTTTTTATCAATAACAATTATTTTTTTACCTTCAAAATCAATCAATTCATCTTTTTTAAATTCAGAAAGCAACCTGATTACAGTTTCTGTGGCCGTTCCTACTATTCCTGCTATTTCTTCCCTTGTAAGCACAATATTTATTTTTTCTCCCTCATTGCCATCTATACCATAAGTTTCAGAGAGTTTCAATAATGTAAAAGCCAAACGTTCTCTAATAGATTTTTGGGTAGCATCTGTAAGCTTACTCTCCATGACCCCAAGATCTTTACAGAGGGCTTTGGTAACTCTTTGATGAAAGGCATTATCTTCAGCAAGTACTTTCAAAAAACTCTCTCTTGGGACAAAGCATATATTGGCATCTTCTACTATGGTTGCGGAATTAGAATAGGCTTCTTCCCCCAATAGGGAAGCATAACCAAGAAAATCCCCCGCTTTTGCCAGCCTGATAATTTGTTCTTTTCCATTAGAAGCAGTTTTATATACTTTAACTATACCATCGCTTATACAGAAGACACCCAGGGGTTTGGTACCCTCATAAAACAAAATCTGCCCCTTTTTATGGGTAATCAGATTCTTGTTGTCAGACAACTGGCATAAATGTGGTTCAGAAACATCTGAAAACAAAGAAAATTTCCTGCTCATGCATAACTGACAGGGTGTGTTTTTCTGCTGAACTTTCATAAGTGCTGGTATTTATTTTAGTTTAAGCAATGAGGCTAAATATAGTAAAAAACATGACAAAAGTCATAAAAATAAGTCAGCTATATTCAGGAAGGTCCACTAGCTGCTCATACTTGTCAGATTTTTTGTCAAATTTAAAAAATAGATGGTTCAACCCATTCGAAACACCAATAAATTGTGCTCCGACACTTTTGTTATACATACAAACCTGCTCTAGGGTTTTTTGCGAAATTGGCACATGGGGTGCCTTACACTCAATCAATAAAAAGGGAGAGCCCTGCCTATCCCTTACCAGAATATCGAAACGCTTTTGTAAACTGTTATAATGAATACCTTTTTCCATGGCAAAAAGGCTTTTTGGGTAGCTCCTATAATGAATCAAAAAAAGAATCATATGTTGTCTAACCCATTCCTCAGGAGTCAGGATCAGAAATTTTTTCCGGAGTGAGTCGAATACAGTCAACTTGCCACCATCATTCCTGATCTGAAAATCCATTTCAGGGAAATTCAGGACTGATTCCAAATAAGCATACCTTTCTGTCATCATGACACAAATATGATGGCTTTTCTGATAAAGTATACTAATTCCAAGCTTGAAATTAACCTAAAAATAAAATGATTTTAAAATCTCTGATTGGGCAATGGGAAAATCACCAAAAGCTCTAAGCGGCTATATACAATCAACCTTGAAATTCTCTTTTTCAAGCAGACAATTTCAGTCAAGTGCTATCAAAAATCCAAGTAAGGCAAGAGTCTTTCCAACCATTCCTCATTGAATATCTTAATTTTGAGAAGGTCTTCTGGTGCTTGGTAAGCTCCATGCTGTTCTCTGTATGCCACGATAACTTTTGCAGCGCCATAAGTGATATATGGGTGTTTGGCGAGGTCCGAAACCTCTAATGAATTGATGCTGATTTTTTGATGAATTCCAGGAGAGAAGGAAAAATACTCAAATATCCTGTCTAAAAGCTCGGGATTCATTCCATAAACATCCATTAATTGTTCTTTCCCGTGCATACCGCCAAGGCTTTCTCTGAATTTGACAATTCGTCCTGCCATGGTCTGTCCTATACCGGGAACAATCTGCAAAACAATAGAATCTGCTTCCTCAAAATCCAATTTATTCAGCGTATTCCAACGCGAATTAGATGAACCTCTTTTACGGACCGTAGTATCCTGTAAAGAATGGATATTGCTATGATCCATAGAGGCAGGCTGCCAGCCCATTGCAAGCAAACTGTCTACTTTCTTTTCATATTCAAAGTACACATCCTGATTCTTTTTCTTAAGTATCCACTCATATGCTGCCGGAAATAAATAGAGCAAAACTAAAGCTGGAATCACCATAATAAATCCTTTCGACTCTCTTCTGGAAAAGCCGAAGTAGGATTTAAGTTGGAAAAACAAGAATCTTTTCATAAAAAATGTGTTTATAAAAAATTAGAATGTCACATATAGAAAGCCTCTATGAGTGATAATTTAATACAATTTGAAAAATTTTCAAAGTTTGCCGATCTTCGTGGATCAAAATTGATGGAAACGATTCAATAATTTAGACAGATTTTAAATTAAGGGTTAGGTTGGGAAAATTTTCTTTTGCTAATCAAACTGAGTTAAATTTGTATGTTAAAGAAAACAGAAATGCAGAATAGAATTAGAGCAATCAGTTTATCTTATAAAAATGCTCCTGTAGAGATACGGGAAGTTATTGCATTGGATGAAGGCTCTATCCATTCTCTTTTGGTCAAATTGAAGGATTTTTTTAGTATAACTGATACGCTTATTTTATCTACTTGTAACAGAACAGAGGTTTATTATTCCCATGAGTTGGATATCAGTGCTGAGATCATCAAATTGATCGGACTGGAAAAGGGTCTGACAAATGTGGTGGATTATTTGGATTACTTTACCCTGCTGAATGAAGATTTAGAAGCCATTGAGCACTTATTCAAAGTAGCTGTAGGTTTAGAGGCCCAGGTAGTAGGGGATATGCAAATTGCCAATCAAGTCAAGAGGGCTTATCAGGCCTCGGCAGATTTGGATATGGCTGGTCCCTTTCTTCACAGGTTGATGCACACCATATTCTTTACCAATAAAAGGGTGGTTCAGGAAACTGCATTCAGAGATGGTGCTGCGTCTGTATCTTATGCTGCAGTGGAGTTGATAGAGGAATTGACTTCCAATACTTATCAGCCGCGAGTATTGTTGATTGGTGTTGGTGAAATTGGTGAGGATGTTGCCAAAAATATGGTTCACATACCTGAAGCAAAAGTTACGATTACGAACAGAACCTTTTCCAAGGCCGAAGCTTTGGCCCAAGAGTTGGGCTTTGACGTCATTCCATTTGAGGACTGTTTTGAAGCAATGAAAAATGCAGACGTGGTGGTATCCTCCATCATGAAATCTGAACCTTTCATTACAAAAGCTTTGGTAAAAGCTATGGAAATCCCAAGTTACAAGCTTTTTGTAGACCTTTCAGTGCCCAGAAGCATAGAAACTACCATTGAGGACGTGCCCGGTGTATTACTTTACAATGTAGACAACATTAGAAGTAAGGCATCTGAAACTTTAGAAAAAAGATTAGCATCTATACCCCAAGTTGAAAAAATCATAGATGAAAGTATCGATGAATTTTTCAATTGGAAAAAAGAAATGATGGTATCCCCTACCATCAATAAGTTAAAAAATGCCTTAGAGCAAATCCGTCAGGAAGAAATGTCCCGTTTTTTAAAAAATGCGGATGAAAAGCAGATTGCCATGATTGACAAAATCACAAAAAGCATGATGCAGAAAATCCTCAAGGTTCCTGTGGTGCAACTAAGAGCTGCCTGTCAAAGAGATGATGCCGATAAAATGGTGGATATCCTTTCTGATTTATTTGATTTGGAAAAAGTCAGCGAGAAAAAAAATGATATCTAATATTTTAGATATAACTCCTCTCTTAAAAATTCATCTTCCAATCGGTTCCTTTTCCAATAATCTATCTGCTTTACAGCCTTCCTTTTGGCGGTGGTAATTTCCTGCTGTCCATCTTTCTGGGTTTGAATTTCCTCCCATGCCATAATTTCATAAGGAAAATTCTTCTCAAAGTCTATACGCATTACTCTTTCTCCTGAACTGTAGGACAGTTCAAGGCGACTTCTGCTATCGCTGAGATCCAAGATTCTTATAAATGCCTCCTCTGCTTTGAATGCTCTGTGGCTGAATCTCTGATAAATCAAGGAAGGTATTATCCTGACATTTCCTATAGGCACTTGATTGGGATTAATTCTTATAAGGTTCCAAATCGCATCTTCAGGCAATCCTGATATAGAAAACTCCTGGTCTCCTTCTTTTTCAAAATAAGAATAAATCTTCCCTTTATAATCTTCCCCTTTATTTAGGTTCATTTGCGAAAATGTATGGCCACACCATTCTTGTGAGGTAACATTGAACTTGACACCATAACCTATTTCTTTTGTAGGGCTAAAAGCCGAAAGCATCATATGGTATGGATAAATCCCGGTTACAAAATCCCTGGTCTGATTCATTTTGATTACGCTGAGTTTATCTCTTCCTGCCTCTTCGGGACGATCCAGTTTCACCTGATGTTTTCTGGAAAAATCCTCAGTGACAAAAATCAGGACAGCTTCCCCTTCTCTTGCTTCACCATATCGGTATTGCACCAAATCAAAACTACTGATCTCAGCCTTTCCCTGAAACCAATATTTACCCCATTGCTCAAAGTCTATATCCCGACTTTCTTGTCTACCACAAGACATGATGCCCAACAACAAAATACATAAAGCAATCAACTGATTTTTCATAGTCTTTCATTTTTTTGGCTCAGGTAAATTCTTTTCCCTGTTTTGGCAGATTCAATCGCTGCAGACAATATTTCAACCACCAATAGGTTGTTTTCGAGCGAGTACAATCCATAATCACCCATATTCAGTGTACCTTTGATTACTGCGGCAAAATACTCAAAAGGATTTACTTGCGTACCAGTATCCTCTTTACTGATCAAAGTCAGTGTCTCCGATTCCTCTCCGTAAAATCTGGTCTTCAAATTTTGGCTATCCTCAGCTATACAATATCCTTTTGATCCATACACTTCCATATCTTTCCGGTCAAATGTCCAGTTCCAGGATGCCTGTATTATCGCTTGGGCTTCTTTGTATTCAACCAAAATTGTAGCTTCATCATCAACAAAAGGGTACAGTTCAGGTTTGTGGTTTTGTGTAATTGCCATGACCGAAATCGGTATTTCACCTTGCATCAAGGTGGTCATGATATTGGCCCCATAGCAACCAAAATCGATCAAGGCCCCAGCACCATTTTTTTCAGGGTCAGTCAGCCATTTCAAGAATTCAGGTCCGACTCCAATTTCCTTAGGCCCTTTGTGCCCATGATGGAAAACAGCTTTTCTAAGCTGTCCTAGTTTACTTTCATTATCTTTCACATAATGAACCACCGCATCTGTTGTTGGATACCAAGAAGTCTCAAAATTGGTCAAAAGATGGATTTGATGCGTTTTTGCAAGTTGCTCCATTTCTTGGGCTTGGGCCATACTGAAAGCCAAAGGTTTTTCCACCATCACATGAATCCCCCTCGGCGCACAGGATCTGACTACATGCAGGTGGTCTGATATCGGACCAAACGCCAGTGCACCATCAGGCTGAAGATGATCCAGCATAACATCCATTTCTGAATAAAATATGGCATCATCGAGCTTATACCTTTCTTTAAATTCTTGAATTAATTGGATATTGGATTCATATACTCCCACTAATTCAAAATTACCCTCAAATTGCTTTTGAAAAATCCAATGGGAGTGTCCGTGACTAAGGCCAATCATCACCAACCGGACAGGGCTTCCCATATCATGCATACCTTTCGCCTGCATATTCAAAAATAAAATCAAAAGACAAAGCGAAATCAACCTGAGATTATAAGGCATAAGCTGAATATTTGAAGCTGTTTTTATAAAAATAACAAAAACTAAGCGAAATCCCTGCTTATCGGTACTTCCAAATGGTCCACAAAATCTTATATCCTGCTCCGATGACTCCTTTGATGGTGCCGCTTACTTTTGAAACACCTATTCTCTTTCTATAATCCACAGGTATTTCAGTGCTCTTCAATCCTTGTTTAGCCGCTTTTATCTGCATTTCCACAGTCCATCCATAGTTTTCGTCTACCATCCCCAAAACTTCCAATTGTTTCCACTTAATTGCCCTGAAGGGTCCCAAATCAGAATAATCCACTTTATAAATCCAACGCATCAGTGACGTGGCCAACCAGTTGCCAAAAACCTGAGGGAGCGTCATGGAACCTGACTGCCTTTTCCCCTTGGCCCTGGAGCCAATAACCATATCATAATCATCATATATAATAGGCCCTATCAAATCCATTAATTGCTCTGGATAATCGCTGTAATCCCCATCTAGGAAAACCAAAATATCAGGAGGCTCCGCAAGTGTGGAAAGGAAAGCCATCCCAGTGAGACAGGCTTTTCCATATCCCATTTGGGGCTCCTCAAGTACAATTGCCCCAGCGGCTTTTGCTACATTTCCGGTCCTATCGTTTGAATTATTGTTGATCACCACAATATGGCGGACTATCCCAGGCACATCCCTGACTACCAAGCCTATGGAATCCTCTTCATTGTTAGCAGGAATAAGTACGTCTATAAATAGCGGAATGGAATGCGCTGCTTCTTTTTGGGACATTCGTATTTATACTTTTGCAAGTGCAGCATCCAGATCTGCCTTCAAATCCTCCACGTCTTCAATACCTACACTTAAGCGGATCAAAGAGTCAAGTAATCCTACTTTTTCCCGCTCTTCTTTAGGGATACTGGCATGCGTCATGCTTGCAGGATGTCCACAGAGTGATTCCACCCCACCCAATGACTCTGCCAGGGAAAAATAGTGCAGGTTTTCAAGCACTTTTTTGGCATCATCAACACTATCTCCTTTTATCGTAAATGAAATCATTCCCCCAAAATCACGCATTTGCTTTTTAGCAATCTCATGGTTGGGATGGCTTTCAAATCCAGGCCAATATACTTTATCCACTTTGGGGTGCTCTAGCAGGAAATGTGCTATTTCCCTGCCATTATAACAATGCCTTTCCATCCTCAGGTGAAGGGTCTTGATACCTCTAAGTACCAAAAAGCAATCCTGTGGGCCCGGCGTAGCTCCACAGGCATTTTGTATGAATGCGAGTTGGTCTGCTAGCTGAGCATCATTCAGGACAATTGCCCCCATAACCACATCTGAATGGCCACCAAGGTATTTGGTCACAGAATGCATCACCATATCCGCCCCTAGGTCCAGTGGATTTTGTAAGAATGGGGTAGCAAATGTATTGTCTACTGCAAAAAGCAATTGATGCTTTTTTGCGACCTTACCAATTTCCTCTATATCAATGATATTCATCATTGGGTTGGTGGGGGTTTCTGCCCAAATCAACTTGGTACGGGAAGTAATGTACTTTTCAATGTCCTGGGGATGCTCCATCGATATAAAGTGGAATTTGATGCCATACCGTTCAAACACTTTGGTGAAAATACGGTATGATCCGCCATAAAGGTCATTGGTGCTGATTACCTCATCACCCGGATTCAATAATTTGATGATAGCATCAATCGCACCTAGACCAGAAGAATAGCATAAGCCAAATTTTCCATTTTCCAAGGCAGCCAGATTGTTCTGTAGGGCTGTCCGTGTCGGATTATGCGTTCTGGAATATTCATAGCCCTGATGGTCTCCAGGTGATTTTTGCACATAAGTAGAAGTTTGAAAAATAGGGGTCATGATGGCTCCTGTAGAAGGATCCGGTTCAATCCCTGCATGAATGGCTTTGGTTCCGAATTTCATATTTTAATATTTATGGGTTCAATCCTGTTATTT
Organism: Cecembia sp.; assembly: GCF_007126775.1. GTDB lineage: Bacteria > Bacteroidota > Bacteroidia > Cytophagales > Cyclobacteriaceae > Cecembia. The sequence continues at coordinate 18,448 of NZ_SLAP01000249.1, forward strand.
TATTTCCTTTGCAGGAAGTCAACCCAAAGATGGAAAAAAAGAGAGGCATATTCAAGGAATTCAGGGAAGCTAGTAGGATTAATCCATTAATGGCAAGCGCCATTCTGTGGGTCAGCCTTATGCCGGCTTTGGGAAGTACAGTCTTGGTGCCTTTGGCTTTGTCAAACAGTGCCTTACTCTCTGAAATGAATTTTTACCATCCTTTTACTGGGCTATTGGCTTTGGGGGTGGCTGTGGCTTTAATGGGATTTGCCCTTATCCCTACCACAATGCTTGCTGGACTTTCTGGATTTCTTCTTGGATGGAATGCTTTTCCTTGGTTGGTGCTGGGCTATACTTTGGCTACTTTATTGGGATATGCATGGGGGAAAAGTCTCAGTGAAGACAGCTTGGCATTTTTATTGGAAAAATACCCGAAGGCCAAAAAACTCCTGGATCAAAAAAAGGGAGAAATCGGGACATTGATCTTTTTCGTAAGACTCAGCCCCATCATTCCGTTTGCACTTTCTAACTTATTGTTCGCGCTCCTAAGATCGGGGTGGAAAAAACTGGTTCTTTTCGGTACCATAGGCATGCTTCCCAGAACCAGTCTCGTATTTTTTTCGGGAACCTTGGCTTCAGATATATATGCCGCAATTAGATCAGAGGGGATTTCCGGAAAAGGCTGGATTTTTTTGGGACTCTTGGCATTGAGTATTTGGGGGATATGGAGGTTTTTTAGAAAAGATAACCATTGATACAGATTCCATTTTTCAAATTCACAATATTTTTACCAATTTAATTATTTATTGTTAATAAAAGTGGAGATTTATTATTAAAATGGAAAATTTGGCATGAAATTTATAGATATCTTTAATCGTCCCAGAGACATTAAACAATCTAAAAAATGAAAAAAAGCATCCTTGCACTAGCAATCGCTGCAACTGCCATCATGGCATCTTGCGGCTCAAAAACTTCTGAAGAAGTTACTTCTGAGGAAGTTGAAAGCACAATCGAAGAAACTCCAGAAGAGGAAGTTCCAGTATTGGAAGAGGAGATTGAAGAAGATTCCACTGAAGTATCAGAAAATTGATTAAAAATTGAATCCAGTAATAACCCGCCAGAAGGCGGGTTATTTTTATCTCAAAAGATACATTTTCCCATAACCTTGCCTAAAGGCCCTATCCCCTGCTGTAGCTCGGGGTTCTACAAATGCGCCGTTTTTCCGTACCAATACCCTGTAGATATACACACCATTGGCTAACTGATCGCCAAACTCATCCCTTCCGTCCCAAGCATATTCTGTGATGTTATTGCCAATTCTTAGGGGGCCTAATTCATCCTGTAAAATTTCTCTTACAACTCTTCCTGTTACAGTCATGATCTGAATTTTGATCTGATCAGGAACTTCTGAGCCGGTTACTGTAAACACAAACCTCACTGAGGTACTAAAAGGGTTAGGGTAGGGATAAAAATTGGTGATTGTGGCTTCGTTGATCACTTCAAAAGTAATTTCATAAGGTTTATCCACACCCAACTCCTCGGTAACTACCCTGAAAGTATACATCCCATCTTCCAATGGCCCTGGCCGAAGCTCTACTCTGAAGCTGCTATTTTCTGTAGCTTCTGACCAATTTATATTCGGACTGGAAAAGTTCTTTCTTTCAAAGAGGCAACCATCACAATGCTTCCTTATAAATAACTCCATACCCAAAGTATCCTTTTTAAGGATGAGTGATTTTTCATTTTTCAACATTGAAGTAATCATCACTGTTGGAGAAACAATATCCCCATCCATGATGTATACACCATCAAAATTTACATCCAAAATGGATGTGCTATTGTCAGGATTGACCACAAAATAGGTCCCGAGATCAATTAAATTATTCCTAAATGTCTGTTCCATAATGATCCTTGGGTTAGCAAAAACTTCAAAGTTATTGTTTCCTCCCCAACCTATGGAATTGAATGTGATGGTAAACTCATGGGAATCTCCTGATTGGAGTGCAGGTATTTTTTTTGTAAACTTTTCTGATTTCCTAAGGCTGGTATTATTGATTCTCCATTCCACCACTATTGAATCCAAAAAGTCAAATTTTCCCAAATTGATAAATTCAAACTCCACTGTGGCTTCTTCTCCTTCCTGAAGATTGACCTGATCTTCCTTGCCTTTGAAAATTAGTACACCTTCTGGTACTCCTGTATAATTGACCTGCCATTTGGCCAACTGTGCCGGTGCAGTAGCTTCCTCATCTTCCATTGCATAACGAAGCCTTAGGAAAGGATAAACAGCAGGATTGATATTTGAAATATCCAATTGGCTTTCTTGGATATTCGAAAGGATCATTTGCTCCTCCCCGGAAGCACTTACCCCAAAGACATCGAAATGGGTCAGCTCTTCATTGATCCAATCACGGGATTTCACCTCATTAAAAAACAGCCTCCATTCAGAAGCAGGGCCTATTCTTGGTGTGATGATACTTCCTGCTGTAAAATATCCCTCTAAGGTGGTTTCAAAATCGATCACTTGTTGGTTGGTTTCCAGTTCCAAATCTCTTTTTGCCACCACTTCCACAGACTCTCCGGGCCTCATTCCTTTCCTTCCAAAAAGAATATAGGGATCTCCGTTCTTCAAGTTTCTCAGGACCGCTTCATTGGCTCCCAGTTCCCGCAGTTTTTCAATAGGCCTATCTGACCATTGCTCAAAATTCACTTCTCCAATGGTAAATAAGACCACATAATCTCCCTCCTTGACACCATTGATATAATCTTCCACACCAAAGCCATCTCTTTCAATCCATGCATTGCGGATACTTTGTATTACCTGAGGCACTTTTCCACAGCTTCTCCCATCCAAAATATCGAAGCCTGGAACGGGGATGGCAAGATAAGGCGTAAGAGACCTTTGGTCAAATGCCACCAAGCCCAAGGAACCATCGGGGCAAAGTCTGGCACTTCCATCCACAAAACTGTCGATAATCTGTGGAACCCCATCGAGAATAAATTGGGCATTCCTGAATGTAAGGCTATCGGTTTCACTCCCAAAAGTAAACACCTCTATGCCCAACTTACTGTCTTGAAACTTCCATTCCCTCCTTAAAGGGTCAATTTCTAAGTTCTCCAATAAATTCATGTTTAATTGGGGGAATACCCTTTGCGTCCATCCCTCTGGGCCATTCTGTATGAAACTGAAACTGCTTACTGTCCATTCTTCATTTTCTCCTTCCCGGGGATCCAAGAAGCGGGTTCTCCAAAAAAATGTCACAGAATCCCTTGCCTGTATATTTTGGAACAAATCCACTTCCCAACTTGCTGTACTGGAAGTGGTCAACCTTATCTCCCTTCTTCTTGCCGATGAGAAGTCGGGTTGGGTATCCAATTGGAACACCAAATTTCTAGGCTCCAGTGATTTCCCTGAAACCTGTGCCGTTAACGATATATTGGACTCATTAAGGATAGCAAAATTGTAAGGAAGTACGTTCAAAGTCCCACTTAAAGGGACAAATTTATTGATGGTAACGCTATTGTTGGTATAAGTCAATTCGGGTACTGATCTGGCAGGGTTGATTGTAATTGTAAAAATATTATCCCCAAAAGCACTGACTCCGGTATTTGGTACAATGAATTCAATGGTGTCTCTCCTGAAAACAGGAGGGATTTTTACATCAGGATAATCAACAGAAGTGCCATCAGGAAGCCTTCTGTTAATTGTAAATTCGACTGAATCAAGATCTACCCTACCCAGGTTCCTCATTAGAAAAGATAGTTTTAAAAACTCAGAATTGGCGTTGACCTCTTCACCATCTACACCTTCCAAAAAAACATCTTCTTCTCTAATGGCATAATCAGCTTTATCAGCCGGAAAAATCCGCATGGCAGGATCTCCCAGCATTACCAGTTGCTCTGCATGCGATCGATTGATAATAGAGGTCCCGAAGCGCTCAAAAAACAGCTTTTCAGCTTCCTGCCTTACTTCCCCTACTGAGCGGTAAATCAAACTGGAATCAGCAAATGCTTTAACATAAAATGACTCAGAAAACCTCCTTAAGAAAATATCTACTCCTATATTGGCATGAGCGAGGAAGTTTGCAGCACCTTTTGAGGGGGCCAAGATCCAATCTTCCCCAAAAGTGGTCACATTTGCGAAAGCATTGCCTGCATCGCAACCATTCATTAAAATCATAGGATACTTCCCTCTGTTATTATATCCTTGTGCTGGGTCCGTTGCCAAGCCGATTTCAATATCAATTACTGTAGGTGCAGCATGCCCGAAAAATGTAATCAAACTGACACCTTGATTTACGTCCGCTGAAATATCAATCAACTCTACAGTAGAGTTTGAACGTTTTCTATATGTTTTAACATTACCTCCCAAAAAGGGCCCTTCAGCAATATTTTTAAAGCCATTTAAGAAATTGAAAAAGCGTGTCAATTCAAAAGAAGAAATCCCTCCACTTAGGTGAACAATGTCCTTCTGCCAATCTTCTGAAACTCCCAAAGCATCTTTTTCTTTGGCTTTTTCCAGGTAATCAGTGACTTCTTGTGGTGTTTTGGCTGGAATCCTACCAATGCTGATTCCAGAAAGGAAAGGGTTATTGGAGTCAAGCCCAATCACATAGTTATTATCTGCGTAAGGATATCCTGCTGGAGGAATCAAGTCCTGAAATGTAAATCTTTGTGGATCTTGTCTGTAAAAATATGTCACCCTATCCTGCCTGACCGAACTCAGCATACCCAAAGACCTACCAATTAGCAACAGGTGTTCGGGTTGATATTTGGGGTAATAAGCCCTTAAAAACTCAAAAATGGCCAAGGGCGTTTTTTCACCAAAAGAAAACTGATTGTACAATTCATCAATATTCACAGTAAGCGTATCAAACCTTCCCCCATCATTGGAGGCCCTGTACTGGGCATAAGCCCTTACGGGGTCAGGGTGAATCGAAGATTGCCTTCTAAGATTTCTATGGCTAACAATCAGGTAATCTGCTTGCTGATTGAGCAAATCTCTGAATCTGACGCGTTGTATACCTTCCACTTCCCTTACCTCCATCCTGTTTTCCAACCAGATATTGGCAGGGCTTGCTGCTGAACCTGCTTTCAGTCTGATCGTGTTTCCGTTCTTCTGAACAGGGACCTGTATGGGGTTATCGCGGTCTGAAATTTCATATGCCACATAATTGGCAAGCATATTCTCTAATTGAATCAGGCTTTCCCCTTCCGGTACAATAAACAGCTCGGAATCCCTGTCCCCATTTTGCAGAAGTTTAGGGTAAGTGATCCGCAGGTATGCAATGGAAATATTATCTACTGATTCAGGACCATTCGAAGAAATTTGAACGGTAACATTGCCGGAGGAATTAAAATCACTGGGCAAAAGGGCAATCTCCCGGTTCAGTACATTAAAATCCTGGTATTCAAACCTGGCGACCTCTCGCAGTGTCCCTAAAGTAGGCCCAACAAGAACGGCAGTAACATGTGGGTTTTCAGATCTTCCGGTAAGTCCGATTTCTAATTTGGCGGTCCCTTGCGTTGGAATTTGCCCCAGATTAGAAAAAGTAATGTTCTTCGGGCTGTTTTTGGTTATTGGCGCACTCATCCAACCCTGACCTTCTTCATATTCGGAAAGTCTTACTCCGGGAAAGTAAATTGGTCCCAAATTATATTGTTCTGCATATACCTCCATTTGCTGTGTCTGATATTCGGTAATCATTCCTTCAGAACCTTCGGGAAGCGCTCGGCGGGCCATTCTTTTCCCAGGAGTACCTGGGGTCACAGCGAGGAAGTAAGCAGTGGTATCGTTATGGTGATTGTACATGACATTCCCAATATGTGCAGGATCTCTAAAAAGCTTTTGATCCAAGGTGGCGTCATTCCTCTTACCGTAAAAGTCTATAAAATCATTGACATCAAATCGCCCATCCTCTTCCCCTTGAACAAAAATAGCCACTTCCTGCCCCCTATGATAAAGCCTGATGTTTCTTGGATCCAAAGTATTGGGATTGAGTCCGGCGCTGGACAAGGACGCAAAAGACAGCCTATGGATACCATCTTCCACTGTTGAGATTTTATAATACGTCAAATCGTAATCAATCCAGTTATTTTGGGACCATGTAATTTCGGTACCAAGAAAGAAAATCAATAGGGTTAAAATAGAAATTCTCATATCAGTTTTCCCATCCTTTATTGATTCTAAACTTTCCGTCATATTCCTGAAGGCTTACCTTTACACTGATCACGTGTGAATAGGGTGTTTGTGAAATCCCTCCTATATCCGTCAGCGCATAGTCAATCTGAAATTTCTCATTAAGGAAAACTCCCAAACCAAAGCTTGGCTTCCATGACATATAGAAAGTATTGTCGAAATCTTTTATCCTTTGCACATTGCTTCCTCCAACACGTAAAAATACAAGGTTTCTATATGCCCCTTCCAGTCCGACCCTTGGATCAAAGCTCACCAAATTTGATCTCAAAATGGTATTCCTTTTACCATCAAAAGTGAAATCCAGGTCCATCACAGCCTGAACCCGAAAGTCTTCACCAAAATCCACATCTCTGGTAACAGATAAGATGGCTCTTGGAAGTGTCAATTCGATAGAATTAACGGGGATTACATTATTGGTCTGAGAATAAACGTCTCTAACCATTTCAGCATTATGAAACCATGCGTTGAATGTACTGGTCACATCTCTGAGCATGACCCCAAAGCGCCATTGCTCCAACAAATAAATCGCCCCCAAATCAAGTCCAAAACCCCAGGCCTGCGCAAACTTTCCTACATTTCTATGAATGATTTTGGCGTTGCCTCCAACTTTAAAAGCATCACTGACATCTCTGGCGTAAGACAGCAAAAGGGCGTAATCCGCGGCATTGAAAAACTGGATATTGTTATAATTCAAAACTCCGTTAGCATCATATAAAAACCTGGTGTCCGGAATATCATCTACCCCAAAGCGGATGAGGGAAACCCCTATTTGATTATCCGCATCTATCGCTGTAGTATACCCCAGGTAATCAAATTTGGCGATTCCGGCAAAATATTCGGCATGCATCAATGAGAACTCATGCTTGTGTTTGACCCCGATCAGACCTGCTGGATTCCAATATGAGGCCGTTACATCTCTAACCGATGAAACCTGGGCTCCGCCCATTGCCAAAGCCCTTGCTCCGATACCAATATTCATAAATTCATTGGAATATTTAGGCGCTATGGTCTGGGCACTAAGCCATCCACTTAGAAAAAAAAATAAAATCCCTAGAAAAACCCTGAAAATGAACATCTACTATGCGTATTTCAACAATGCAAAGTAAAAATAATTACTTAAGTAATTCTCTAAAATGAGAAAAAAATAAATGCCCTCAAATTGTATGAATGTACATAATCGAACAATTTTGTGTCCAATTCAACCACAATACCTATTTGCAAAAACAGAATATGTTTATGGCATTCAAAAAAAATCTATTTAGCAATAAATTTTTAAAATCGACCAAATTTTGAAAATAAAAGGGTTTTTTGATCCAAAATAGATCATTACCCATCCTTTTTACAACAAATTAGCTTGTATAACAAGGTAGCTTAGTAAACTTTGGTACAGTTTTTCTTCCATCATGAAGCAAGAGGTCATAAAGTCATTGGCCTTTACCAAAGAATAGAAAATAAAAAAAAAGAAAATATGAATGCTTCAAACACCCAAATACAAATGCGGAAAGGCCTCTTGGAATTCTGCATTTTACATATCATAGCCAGGGGAGAAGTATATGCCTCAGACATGATAGATGAACTCACTGAAGCCAAAATGATAGTAGTCGAAGGAACGCTCTATCCTTTGCTTCAAAGGTTAAAAAACGCATCCTTGGTTTCTTACCGTTGGGTAGAATCAGAGTCTGGCCCTCCAAGAAAATACTACGCCATCACAGAAGATGGAGCCAATTTCCTGGAAACGCTCAATCAGACTTGGGACTCCCTTGTCACATCAACCCAAAAGATCACTTCAAAGCAATAAAGACATGAAAAAGACTATAAGCATCAATATAAGCGGCATCCTTTTTCACATAGAAGAGGATGGATATGCTTCCCTAAAGAAATACTTAGAAACGATAAACAAGCATTTCTCTCACTATCAGGACAATCAGGAGATCATTTCGGACATTGAAAACAGGATTGCCGAGATTTTTCTGAGCAACCTCAAAAACAACAAGCAGGTAATCACAGCTGAAAATGTAACCCGACTCATAGAAAAAATGGGAACAATTGCCGATTTCAAGGCAGAAGAAATAGAGGAAGAGGTAACGGAGTCTGCAAAAGAAAAGGACAATGATTTCTACAAATACATAACCCCTCCAGGCCAAGAAGGGAAAGGCTATAAAAAGCTCACCCGATTGGAAAATCGAAAGATATTGGGCGGAGTCTGTGCAGGGTTGGCACATTACCTGGCAATAGATCCCCTTTGGACCCGTTTGATTGCTTTATTGCTTCTGTTTAGCGGAAAACTCAATTTTGGACGCCCAGCCTGGGATATCCTTCCATGGAATTTCAATTTCTCCTTTTCGCTTGGAATTTGGGCACTGATTGCCTACGTTATACTATGGGTGATTTTACCGGTTTCTTACGATGAGCCCGAGGATAAACACATCAAAAAACTCTATAGAAATCCCGACGACAGGACATTGGGAGGAGTAGCAAGTGGTCTGGCTGCCTATTTCAATATTGAAGTTCTTTGGGTAAGGTTACTCTTCATTGCGCTGATTTTTGCCGGAGGTGCTGGCTTTGTAATTTATATCATCCTTTGGATCATTACACCTCAAGCCAAATCCATTACAGAAAGAATTCAGATGAAGGGCGGTGCCATCACCTTGGACAATATAGAAAATACCATAAGAGAAAACATGAACCCTCTCCCATTAAAAGAGGAAAGTCAAGCCAAAAAAGTTTTACTTGCCCCATTTAGATTTTTGGGGAAAGTACTGAACAAACTTGGAGAAGCGTTAGGTCCTTTTGGCACCTTCCTCCTTGCAGTAATCAGGATCATCTTCGGCTTGATTATTACCTTGATAGGAGTGAGTATTTTCATGACACCGATTATGCTATTGGGGGTTTATTTCAACATAATACCTCTGGACAATACCTTAATTATTCTGCAGGATATTCCAGGGGAATGGATCACGGAGGTAATCCCGGTTTATCTTGCCATTGCAGTTTCTTTTGCCATCCTTATACCTGGATTGATCATCCTACTTCTTGGAATCAGCGTTATTCTTCAAAAAAGCATCCTTAATGGTAGGTTTGGACTGGTGGCCCTCGGAATTTGGTTACTGAGCATAGGTGTAGCAGGCTTCCAAATACCCAAAACCGTATCCCAGTTCAAGACTGAAGCCATTCATGTTGTAGAAAGCCCTATTCAGCTGACCGAAGGCACCTTGGTCTTAAAAGCCAGCTCGAAAACCAAAGAAAAAGGATTATATGAAATGGTGAGACTGGAACTGGCAGGAACTGATGCAGAAGCCCCAATCTTGGTGCAGGAATTCAAAGCTAGAGGAAAAGGTTATGAAGATGCCCTTAAAAATGCATCCCTCATCCCTTATGAATTTACGCTTACTGACTCTGTTTTAACCCTTGACAGGGATATTATGCTCTCCCAATTGGATAAATTCAGGGGACAAATGCTTTCACTGACCTTAGAAGTGCCTTATGACAGTCCTTTTATAATGGACAAATCTATTTTACCCATCTTACGTAATAGTTTAATGAGAGCGGGATATAGAAGCAGGGATGTGAGTTCCCGAAATTACTGGGTATTCAATGAAACTGGTTTGTTCTGCCTGAACTGCAACAACTCGAAAAAAGTTACTGAAGCGGATAGTTTATCTCTGGTTAAATTCAAGGATAAATATCCAGTTAGATAGCCTATCAAAACTAAACCATCTATCTAAAGCTGTCCCATAATAAGGACAGCTTTTTTTCATCCATTTACCCGGAATAAGAGTATAATATACAAAGAAATTCTAACTATAAACCATCGATTACCTACAATATTCTTGTACATTTAAGGCAAAAAATCAACCCAAATAAGATGCAGGTTAAAGTAAAATTTTTAGGAGGAGCCAAAACTGTGACAGGTTCACGTTTCCTTATCGAAATGGACCATTTTAAGTTCTTGGTAGATTGTGGGCTGTTCCAAGGTCTGAAAGATTACAGGTTGAGAAACTGGGAAAACTTCCCCATAAATCCCAGCACCATTGATTTTGTCATTTTGACACATGCCCATATCGATCACAGTGGCTACCTACCCAAATTGGTCAAGGAAGGCTTTGCAGGGAAAATTTACTGTACATTTCCAACGGAAGAATTGGTCAAGATTCTTCTTCTTGATTCGGGCAAGCTTCAGGAAGAAGAAGCAGCCTATGCCCAAAGAAAGGGTTATTCCAAACATGAAAAACCCATGCCTTTGTATAGCATTGAGGATGCAGAGAAAGTATTTCCATTATTGGAGCCTGTCGAATTGGAAGAGGAATTGCGGATAAATGATTCCATCTCGATTACTTTCTATAATGCCGGTCATATTCTGGGAGCTGCTATTGTTAAGGTCAAGATCAAAGGAGAAAACCAGGAAAAGAAAATGGTGTTTTCCGGAGATTTAGGCAGGTATAATGATCCTATCTTCCATGCACCAAACAGAATACCCTTTGCAGATGTGCTGTTTTTAGAGTCTACTTATGGAAACAGAAATCAAAAAGGACAAAACCCAATAGAAGAATTGGGAAGGGCTATCAGAGAAACCTATAGGAACGGAGGAATTTCAGTAATTCCCTCTTTCGCTGTGGGGAGAACCCAAATGATACTTTATTATCTTCATCGCTTGCAGCAAAAAGGAAAAATTCCGGATATCCCAATTTATGTAGACAGCCCAATGGCCATAGATGTCACCAAATTATATAAACGCTTTCACCAATACCATAGACTCGGACCGGTAATTGACGAGTATGATGCCAATCCTTTTTTACACAAAAAGCTCCACTACTATCAAAGCCAGGAGGCGTCCATGTCGCTCAATGACCTGAGGGGAGATGCCATCATCATTTCTGCAAGTGGTATGGCCACTGGAGGAAGGATCTTGCACCACCTTTATAACAGGTTGCCCAATGAACAGGACAGCATCATATTCGTGGGTTACCAGGCAGAGGGTACCAGAGGAAGAAGACTCCTTGAAGGGGAAACAACCTGCAGGATGTACGGAATTGATGTGCCTGTCAAAGCCAAAATCCAATATATTGAAGGTCTATCCGCCCACGCGGACCAGGAAGAGCTTGTTGAATGGGCTGAAGGATTTGTATCCAAACCAAAAATGACTTTTCTTATTCATGGTGAAAAAGAAGCATCAGAAGCTTTATCAGAAAAATTAAAAAAAGAACTGGATTGGAATACCATTGTACCTGAATATTTGGAAAGTTTCGTTTTATTTGACGGCATTTAGTAAAACATATGAATATGATTAGATTGAATTCTAAAAAAGTAATCCAACTTAGCTTGGGAATAGCGCTGACATTATCTGCAGCCTGCAGTGCTGTAAAACCTGTGTCATCGAGACTTACGGTACCCCAAAATTTAAATGTCAAAAATTCTCCATTAGATAAAGGCGAATCAGAAAATTGGCAGCATTTAGACCTGATAAAGGATACCATTCCTGGAATGAGTGTAGACAGGGCATATGAAGAGTTGATCCGTAAAAGTCCGAAAAACCAGATTATCGTGGCTGTATTGGATGCAGGTGTAGACCTTTACCATGAAGATTTGGCTCCTGTACTTTGGTCAAATCCTGGTGAAATAGCAGGAAACAACACAGATAATGACGGCAATGGATTTGTAGATGATGTTCATGGATACAATTTCCTTGGCGAATCTTATCATGAAAGACTGGAGTACACGCGCATAGTCAGTCTTGGTATCGGTGATGATGCTTATCAGCAAAAAGCCAAACAAAAACTTGAGGAAGAAACCGCCAGTGCGATCGGCACCCTCGAAAGAATAGAAGAACTACGGGCAGTGATCAATCTGGCTGACCGTACTGCAAAGGAATTACTGGGCAAAGACGACTATGACCCAGCCGATATTCAGGATCTAAAAGTTGATGATCAAGAAACCCAGCAAGCACTTAGTTTTCTAAGCAATATGCTATCCATGTCAGGAAGTCTTGATGCCGTGATGGAAGACTTACAAGGGGCCGAAACCTATTATTCGACTAAGTTTGAATACCACCTCAATCTGGATTTTGATGGCAGGTCAGAAGTTGGAGACAATCCTTATGATTATGAAGACAGGGGATATGGCAATGGAAACCCCCATATTGTCAATAAAGAAGAAAGTCACGGAACCCACGTTGCAGGCATTATTGCTGCAGGCAGGGAAAACAATCTCGGCATCAAAGGAATAGCCAATAATGTGCAGATTATGAGCATCCGTGCAGTTCCTGACGGTGACGAGTACGATAAAGATATTGCTTTTGGTATCCGATACGCTGTGGATAATGGTGCTAAAATCATTAATGCCAGCTTTGGAAAAGGTTTTTCTCCCAACGCAGAATGGGTTTATGATGCATTGGAATATGCAGCAATGAATGATGTACTGATTGTTCACGCTGCCGGAAATGATGGGATGGATCTGGATAATCCTGATAACCCCAATTTCCCAAATGATCATCAATTCCAAAACGGGCGGGAGTTTGTAGACAATGTCCTTACAGTAGGCGCCATTGGCAGTCAATATGGCCCCAGATTGGTGGCTCCTTTTTCAAATTATGGAGCAAAAAATGTAGACGTTTTCGCTCCGGGAGCACAAGTCTACTCCACTATGCCAGATAATCATTATGAATTTCAAAGTGGAACGTCTATGGCAGCACCAGCAGTGTCTGGGGTAGCCGCTCTGATATGGTCTTATTACCCCAAACTGACAGCTGCTCAAGTGAAAAAAATCATCATGGAATCTGGATTAGAGGTGCCGGTCCAGGTAAGATTAATGAGCAATCCCGCCAAACCCGTGACTTTAAATGAAATTTCCAAATCAGGAAAAATAGTCAATGCATATAATGCTTTGATTCTTGCCCGAGAGGTGGCCAAAGGAAAAGTCAAATTATAAAAAAAAAGAGATAAAATTAAAATGGTTCATGTCTTATAAGACATGAACCATTTTTGCTTTATTTTGTGTTTAATTTGTGAAACATGAACTTTAGGGGTGCCCTCAGGGCTGAGATCAAACCCTTTGAACCTGATACGGATCATACCGGCGAAGGAAAAAGTAATTATCAAAGAATGGTATAGCATATTCATTCTACTTTTGCTGCTCCTAAAGTTTTAAAATCAATGAAAAAAAGAAAGTTTTATGGAGCAAATCAGCAACTTGTTAGCAAAATTAAAAAATCAATCCCCTCTTGTACAGAGCATTACAAACTATGTAGTAATGAACAATACGGCCAATGCGCTTTTGGCGGCAGGCGCGTCTCCTATTATGGCTCATGCGCAGAGTGAAATAAAGGAAATGGTCGATATTGTCAGCGCTTTGGTGGTCAATATTGGCACCTTAGATGAATATTGGTCTGAAAGCATGCTCATCGCCGCGGCACATGCCCATGCCATCCAAAAACCCTGGGTACTGGATCCAGTAGGAGCAGGGGCTACACCGTATAGAAATGAAGTACTGGCCAAATTACTGGAATTCAAACCAACGGTAATTCGTGGAAATGCTTCAGAAATAATGGCTTTGGCAAAGTTCAATATCCAAAGCAAGGGGGTAGACAGCAGCAATTCCTCGGATGAGGCCTTGGAAGCAGGTATCCTGCTTTCAATGCAAACCGGTGCTGTAGTAGTGATATCTGGAGAAGTAGACTATATCATTGATGGTGATCGAGTGGCAAAAGTAAAAAATGGCAGCCCAATCATGGCAAAAGTCACAGGAATGGGCTGTACCGCTTCTGCTTTGACAGGAGCAATGGTAGCCATTGAAAAGGACATCTTGCTCGCCTCCACTGCTGCTATGGCACTTATGGGTGTGGCCGGTGATATCGCCGCAGAAAAGGCTAAAGGACCTGGAACCCTACAACTTCACTTCTACGATGCCTTATATGCCCTTGAGCCACAGGAGTTTGGTAAAAGAATGATCATAACCTATCCATGAACCAAATAGTTTTCCCATATAGGCTATATTTGGTAACTGATGAGGACCTATGCCTTGGACGGGATTTTTTCTGGGTGGTGGAGGAAGCCATTAAAGGAGGCGTTGACATCGTCCAACTTCGGGAAAAATCCCTTCCTTTGGAAGACTTTATCAAAAAAGCAGAAAAACTTAAGTTCATTTGTGATCAATACCGTGTACCATTGATCATCAACGATTCGGTTGAAGTAGCCAAAAAGGTAGATGCCCAAGGTCTTCATATAGGACAGGAAGATACAGGAATTATTGAAGCTAGGAGTTTGCTCGGAGCCAATAAACCACTGGGGCTGTCCCTGGAAAGCATGGAAGACTTATATAAACCCCATAGCGAAGAGGCCTGGTATTATGGGGTAAGCCCCATCTATGCTACCCCAACAAAAATGGATACTAAAACTGAATGGGGGCTGGAAGGACTGGCTCAATTAAGAAAAGCAACGGAAAAGCCTTTGGTCGCTATCGGGAGAATTAAAATCGAAAATTCATCTTCTATCATTAGCTACGGTGCGGATTGTCTTGCTGTAGTCTCAGGGATATGCAGTGCACCAAGTCCTGCCCATGCGGCTGAAACTTTTAGAAAAAAAATTGAAGCAGGATTAAATCATCAACTATGGTAAAAACCTACATTCCAGTTCTAAGTATTGCCGGGTCGGACAGTAGTGGCGGGGCCGGGATACAAGCAGACCTCAAAACCTTTGCTGCTTTGGGATGCTTCGGTATGACCGTCATTACAGCAACTACCGCACAAAATACCCAAGGAGTAAGGCAAATACATCCTATCCCAGCTGCTCATATTGAAGCCCAAATGACAGCTGTTTTGGAGGATATTCCTCCTAAAGCCATCAAAATAGGGATGGTCAATCAACCAGAGGTGGTGGAAGTATTGGCCCATTTCCTGAAAAAATTCCCTCAAATCCCCATTGTCTTTGATCCTGTTATGGTAGCTACTTCCGGAGACCGATTGATAGCAGATCAAACTGTGGCACTTTTAAAAGAAAAACTCTTCCCTTTAGCCAGTTTGATCACCCCAAACCTGGATGAAGCAGCAGTACTGACGGGATACAAGGTGGAAACGATTGATAAAATGAATCAAGCAGGAAAAGACATCCTAGACATGAATTGTCAGGCTGTATTGATAAAAGGAGGTCACCTCAACAGTCCTATCATCCAGGATATTCTTTTCCAGAAAAATCAGTCCTTACAAATTTTCAAAAGCCCTTATATCAACACAACCAACCTGCATGGAACCGGTTGTACCCTATCTTCGGCGATTGCTGCAGAACTGGCCAAAGGAAATTCCCTATCCCTAGCTGTAGAAATTGCAAGAAAATATGTATACGAAGCTTTAGAATCAGGCAAAGACATTAAAACAGGTCATGGCAATGGCCCTCTTAATCATTTCTTTAACCCTCAATTGCAAATTATCCATGAAATGGACCCTTAAAACCTGGGAACGCATTACACCGCTTTACGAAAAAATTCTCGATTTGCCTTTCAACAAAGAGCTGATGCAGGGCAATCTCCCTGTGGAAAAGTTCAAATTTTATATGGCTCAGGATGCCTACTATTTGGGTGAATTTGGAAAAGCCCTCAGTATAATCTCAGGACGTATGCATAAAATGGAACATGTCCTGGATTTCGCCCAATTTGCGGCTGGAGCTATTGTGGTAGAAAGGGCTTTACATGAAGGCTATTTCAAATCGCTGGGCATTCCACATGACATTGGACCTAGTCCAAGCTGTCTGCTTTATACCAATTACCTCTTGAAAGAGGCCAATTATGCTGATATTGCCGTTGCTGTAGCTGCTGTGCTTCCTTGTTTTTGGATTTACAAAAAAGTTGGGGACCATATTTTTGGGCAACAATTCGAAGTCCAAGACAATCCTTATAAAAACTGGATCGACACCTATGCCGGTGAAGAATTTGCCGTATCAGTGAACAAAGCCATTGCGATAACAGACGAATTGGCCGAACGATCAAGCCTCTCCACGCAGGATTCCATGTTCAAGGCCTTTGAAATGGCCAGTCGATTGGAGTGGATGTTTTGGGACAGTGCCTACCGCCTCGAAAAGTGGCCGGTATAGTCACCGTCTTGAACTTAGCAGTACTTATTTCAGTGCCTGGTAGAGGATTTCTACAGGATGTAAGGCCTTTTTTCCTGTCCCATCAGCAATCTGATGGCGACAGGAAGTTCCAGGAGCAGCGATCAGGGTATTTTCAGAAGCCTCCCTTACAGCTGGAAACAGCACCATCTCCCCTATTTGCATACTGAGGTCATAATGCTCTTCTTCATAGCCAAATGAACCTGCCATGCCACAGCAACCTGATGGAATGACCTGCACGTTATAGTTTTTCGGCAAAGACAATAATCTTTGGGTCCAGTTAAGGGAAGAAAGGGCCTTTTGGTGGCAATGACCATGGAGTTTGATCAACCTAGATTCCTCTGTGAAAGCGTCTTCATTAATATTTCCATTGGCAATTTCTTTCCCTAAAAACTCATCGATCAATTGGGTGTGAAACTTTAGCTTTTTCGCTTTCTCAACCAGTTCCGGACTTACCAAACGCGGATATTCATCTTTAAAGCTGAGGATGGCTGAGGGTTCAATACCTATCAGCGGACTATTTCCGTCCACCAGGTCTGAAAAGATCCTTACATTGGCATCTGCATGCTTTCTTGCTTTTTCCAATAAACCTTTAGAAATCGCTGATCGACCACTTTCTTCATGCTTGACCACCTTTACCTCATAACCCAATCTTCTTAATAACTGAATGGCAATAATCCCAATAGGGGTATCATTGTAATTGGTGAATTCGTCCACAAAGAGATAAACACTCTTGATGACTTTTTCCGGCTTCGGCAATTGATGGTAATTCCTTTTGTACCAATTGAACAAGTTTATTGAATGAATTCGGGGAAGTTCACGCTGTGGGGCAACGCGCAATGCTTTTTTCATCAGTGCACCTGTAAACTTATTGCTTAAGGTAAAATTTGCAAGAATAGGGGTTGTGGAAGCCAATTTATTCAGCTCATTGATATGGGCAAAGGCTTTTGACCTAAGGGGGACGCCGTGGGTTTTATGGTATTGGTATTGGAATTCCGCCTTCATACTTGCCATATCCACGTTAGAAGGGCACTCTGCCGTGCAACCCTTACAGGAAAGGCAAAGGTCCAAGGCCTCTTTGATCTCAGGATGATCAAAAGGATTAGGCTTTTGGTCCAATGTTAGAAATTCCCTCAGTACGTTAGCCCTTCCCCTTGTTGTGTCTTTTTCATTTCTGCTGGCCTGATAGCTAGGACACATAGTACCTCCTGAGGATGGTAGTTTTCTGCAATCTCCTGACCCATTACATTTCTCCGCCAATCTCAAAATCCCACCCACACCTGAAAAATCCATCAAAGTATCCTGCACGGGGGTTTCCATATCCGCCTCATAACGCAAAGAAGTATTCATGGGCGCAGTATCCACAATTTTACCAGGATTAAATATATTATTTGGATCCCAGGTATACTTGATCCTCCTGAAGAGTTGGTAATTTTCTTCTCCCACCATCAAGGGAATAAAAGGTGCCCGAACCCTTCCATCTCCATGCTCTCCTGAAAGGGAACCATTGTATTTCTTTACCAATTTGGCCACATCCAAAGAAATATTGTAAAAAGCTTCCTGATCGGCTTTCTTTTTAAGATCCAAAATTGGTCTCAGGTGAATTTCTCCTGCACCGGCATGGGCGTAATGAACCGGCTTTTGGCCGTAGCCTTCCATCATGTTATCAAATTCAGCAATATAATCTGCCAGGTCTATGATGTCCACAGCGGTGTCTTCTATGCAGGCCACTGCTTTTCTGTCTCCAGGAATATTGGCCAAAAGTCCCAATCCGGCACTTCTTAATGCCCATGCAGACTTGGTCAAGCTTGGGTCTATTACTGGGAAGGCATATCCCAGACCGGATCCTTTGAGATCTTCTACAAATGCATTTCCTTTTTCCCTTGCCTCTTCTTCGGATTTTCCTCTGAACTCAACCATCAAAAGTGCCAAAGGGTCCCCCTCAACAAAATATCTGTTTTTACTGTATTCTAGACTTTCCTTAGTGCAGTCCAGAATGATTTTGTCCATCAGTTCCACTGCAGTTGCCGGATGTTTCATGGCTACTTGGGCAGCTTTCATGCTTTCATTGATGCTGGCAAAATGCGCTGCTACCACTATCTCCACTGGATCAGGTAGTGGATCAAGGGCAATTTTTATTTCAGTAGTAAAAGCCAGCGTACCTTCCGAACCTGAAAGCAAGTGACAGAAATTAAAAGGCAGACCATCTGCGGTAAAAAGCTCAGATTCCAGCAAGGCATCCACGGCATAACCAGTATTGCGTCTGTGGATGGATTTTTTTGGAAAATTATCTCTTATATTTTTTTGAGTGGAAGGATCAGACAGTTCTTTTTTAACAGCGCTGTATATCTTTCCTTCCAATCCAGGAGTCCTACATTTACCTTCGAATGCTGCTTTATCTAAATTTCCAAAAACAGCCTTTGAGCCATCACTTAGTAAGGTATGCAATTCCAAGACTTTATCCCTTGTCGTTCCGTACACAATGGAAGTGGTACCAGAGGAGTTATTCCCCACCATACCTCCGATCATGGCCCTATTGGCCGTAGAAGTAATCGGACTGAAAAACAGCCCATAAGGTTTTAAAAAATTATTCAACTCATCCCTTACCACACCAGGTTGCACCCTAACCCATCTTTCTTCTTTATTGAACTCCAAAATAGAGACAAAGTGCTTGGACACATCCACTATGATACCATTGCCTACACATTGCCCGGCAAGAGAGGTTCCTGCTGTCCTTGGGACAAGAGAAGTTTTGTTGGCGCTCGCAAACTGAATCAGTTTAATGATATCGGATTCATTCTTTGGGAAGGCCACTGCCAATGGAATTTCCCTGTATACTGAAGCATCCGTGGCATAGAGGGTTTTTGTAAGTTTATCAAAATGGATTTCTCCCTCCAATTTCACGGAAAGTCTCTTTAAAAGTGGCAATAAGTCAGGTTTGGTCGCTATCATATGGCAAAATTAATCAATAAGGTAATGTCTATGATTGAGGGGAGGAAATTAAATACAAAATAATTCTTCATGAGGAAAATTTTGTCAAAAGTTTAAAATTTACTATTTTAGAAACATGGCAGGAGGAACATCAGCATTTAATATGGTACAGTCTTCTAAAGACAATAAAAGCATTCGGTCCGGTAGGAGCAGGAAGGCAGAGAATCCCTATAATTCTTCAACCGTCCA
>NZ_SLAP01000084.1 GCF_007126775.1 Cecembia sp.
ATAATCCAGGCACAGAAAACCAAGAATTAATGGATTTGTCCCGTTCCAATAACATTGAAACCTGCAGGGCCTGTAATCTGGTATTGTTGAGTACAGGACAATTTTAACTTTTTCTGGCCTCCAGAAAAATATTCATATACCATATGTGGGGAGCTGATATAAGTGAAACCAGTATAAAAAACAAAAGAATCAGTTCTTCGGAATCGCTTCCAGGATAAAACACTGCCAAAATAACCCACATTCCACCTATGCTGGCGGCTGTAAATGGCATAAGCCTTTTTACAAAATTTTTAAAGTGGTCTTTCCCAAAATACCATTTCAATGATTGGTATTCTTCTGTCATACTAGGAAGAGCATGCCAAAAGCCAAAATAGATAATGAAGCCAACCAAAAGAGGAAGTTGATAAAGAACCATGCCCATGATAAGCATTTCAATGGCAAACAAGCGCCATGCTTTTGTATCATTTTTGGCCATTAAAAAATTACTGATAATCAAGCTACTGATAATAACAGGCCAACCGAAATCCTCTAGTGGAAGGATATCAACAATTCCCATTAATATAATGGCCGTATTTTCAAAATCTCCCCAAAAAATCACACTTAAATAAAATACTCCCGTAAAGAAATAAGTAGTTTTTTTCAATTTTTCAAGCTCCATTCTAATGAAATGGCTCTGTCCGAAGTGGTAGGCCGACATCATTAAAAAAGCAATCAGGGCAGGTACAGGAAAGTAAATCCAAACAATCAGGTACCCGATAATTATCGCCAGATACTTTATGATAAATTTAATCAGTCCTTTATTGTCAATTTTGGGATTCAAGAGTAAGTGATCCAAGGCCCCATGAGGAATGCCTATAGTCAATAATATTGTAGCAAAAAGAATCCATTCGAATATTTCATTGCCCTGAAAAAAAATTAAATAAAGAGCCGCAATCGCCAATCCTAAAATTTTACCGATTTTTTCAATGTCTCTCATAATGGATCAGGGATTTGATGAAGATTGGAAACTTTAGTCTAATAAGTAAATTGAGTTCATCCAAAAAGCTGGTTTCCTCATTCAGAAAGCTCAACACCGCTGGTCCTGAATTGACTTGAAATAGATTTACAAATACTACAGGCAATGACTTGGGCCATTTTTTAGCAATATTCAGAATAATGTTGTCATAAAAGTTAAAGCGTGACTTTCTCTTCCAGACCAATGCTTTGGCATCTTCATTGTTTTCAAGTGAATTTACAATGTTTTGGCAATGTTTTTGGATATTGTGGAAGGTATAACCCGTACTGGGTTTGCTACAGCCGGCTAAAGTACCTAAAGTAACGACACGTTGACTTGTAGGTTTTCCGAAGTCAAAAGTTGTCATCGGAATGCTGCCCTCCTCTCGGAAAGTGATTTCATAATTCAGCTCTCCCAAGTTATCTTGTATGTATTTTTTAATTTGGGTTTCCATAGAAGCCATATCGACTTCATCTGTGCTGAAAACAGTATATTCAATAAGTGCTTCCTTTTCTGAAAAAGGTAAAATATAAAAAAAGGCAGTTTCTGCAGCTGTTTTTTCATCAAAATCCATCATCACTGCAGTGTCTTTCTCAAAACACGCACGATTGGTTTTTATTTTCCAGCCTAAGAAAATTTGCTTTAGGATTTTCTTATTAGCAATTCTTGATGGGGAATGCGGTATGCTGTTGAATGCTTTTTGGGCAAAGAAGCTGCCATTGTTTTTGGTAACAGCAGTAACCCCACCTTCAGTATTGTCTTCCAGGGTGAGTACTGTGTCCTGTAAGAAATGGATGTTTGAAAAGCTATTTATTTTTTTCATTATTTCCCCATAAAAATCAGAGGACTTAATGTGGAAATATTTCATTTCACCCAATGATTTTTTAACCATTTGGTTACCCATGGAGATACCAATGTTTTCCCAAAAAATCAATGGGGAATTTTTAGGATGGATTTCAAGTGGAGCTTTTGCCCAGTAGCACCAGGTCCTATCATTTGCAACTTTATCAGAGCTGTCAATAACCAGGATTTTTTTATCTGAGAGTGTGCTGTTGAGAAGGTGATGTAACAAGCTCATGCCAGCACAACCGAATCCTGTAACAATATAATCGTAAGTAGAAGCGGTCTTTGGCATGGTTAAATGGGCTGGGCAAGGGGTGAAATTTTGTTACTATACAATAAAGAAAAGCTGTCCCGATAACGGGACAGCTTATTCTTAATTAAGATGCAAGCGCTGCTTTTCTGCTTTTCGCAGTTTCAGCAATCGCTACTGAGTAGATCACCAATCCAAATCCAATTTTGTTGATGGCGTCAGCTAAGTTGTAGAATAAGTCAATGCTACTTACTTCAAATGCACCTGATAATAAGTTACCTGGCAATACCATGTAACCGATTGGATAGATAGACCATCCCAAGGTGATGAAGATTTTCAAAAGGAACATTGCACGTCCCAACTCAGGACTGTTTGAGGTTTTGGTAAGTTTTGCAACGTCACCAGCAAATACTTCATATACAATGTATAAGTAACCTATTGTAGAGAAAATACCCCACATAACATTGCTGTCAATGCCGGAAGTCTCTCCAATGTAACCAGTAACCAACATTACCAAAGAAGCGATGATAAGTTTGAACAATGTACTTCCTTTTGCACCAAATGGCTTAGTAAGTAAGTAAAACTCCACACACATCAATGGCACTGTCAAAGTCCAGTCCACATACCTGAAAGCAGTTGGACTAGTACCTGTTTCCAAGTAGAAATCCCTCATGTAATAGTAATGCACGGCGGCAATACCTGTAATCAAACCGGAAACGAGAAGAGAAGTCTTCCACTTTCCGTCTACTGAACTTCTTTCTACAAAGAAGAATACAGCAGAAGCAAACATAGCCATATACCCTATAAAGAAGGTAATGGCAACCGGATCGCTATTGACAATCTTGTCAAGACCGATCAAATCTGCGGTTAAAATGGTGTTCATAATGTTTTTGGTTTTAAATAGTGAAGAATATTAAACTGTATTGGTGATTATTTGTCAATAGAAATGAATCAAGAGATGTTTTGTTTAACTTAAAACACAAAATACTAAACAAATGTGTATAAAATATTGAAATACAGGTATAAACTGCACGATTTAGTGATCATTGAAAACACTGTTTGATTTCGAATTTTTATCTAATTCTGGAATTATATTTTGTTAATTGGATTAAGGGAAAAAGGCTATTGTTTTTGGGACCAAGTGTTGGATTTCATTTCTTAAAAGGGTATGTCCTATCGATTTTTTTGCGTAATATTACGGGTTGAATATTGAAAAGAAAATTCTCTTTTTTCGGATGAAAAAAGGCGTTTGAATCTTGTTATGAGCGAAAATAAAGAAGGAAATCAAAAGGATTACTCAGCTGGTAATATCCAGGTATTAGAAGGTTTAGAAGCAGTAAGAAAAAGGCCCGCCATGTATATTGGTGATGTAGGCATTAAAGGTTTGCATCACCTTATTTGGGAAGTTGTAGACAATTCCATTGATGAAGCATTGGGTGGGTATTGTGACACCATATATGTAACAGTCAATGAAGACAATTCTGTTACAGTAGAAGACAATGGTAGGGGTATTCCCATTGATATACACCCTAAAGAGAAAAAATCAGCGCTTGAAGTTGTCATGACTGTGCTTCATGCCGGAGGTAAATTTGATAAAGATACCTACAAAGTTTCCGGTGGTTTGCACGGTGTTGGCGTTTCCTGTGTCAATGCACTTTCCACTGACCTAAAGGCAACCGTACACAGAGATGGTAAAATTTATGAACAGGAATACAAAATAGGTGTCCCCCAATATCCTGTTAGGGAAATAGGCACGACTGATAAGCGGGGAACTATTATTCATTTCAAACCTGACTTGAGTATTTTTATAGTCAGTGAGTTCAAGTATGAGACTATTGCCAACCGCCTTAGGGAACTTTCATTTCTGAATGCCGGCATCAGGATACACCTGAAAGACATGCGTGAGATGGAAGATGATGGTCAGCCTCGATCTG
>NZ_SLAP01000209.1 GCF_007126775.1 Cecembia sp.
ACTACTTATTTACCTATCTGTCTTGCCCATTTTGAGCTTTGGGCAAATCAAATCAATTTACTACAACGTAGTCAGTAACGAATTGAATAACAGCAACCCAATTCCCTCTGAAGAACCATTTTTTGTGAAAGGAAGGCTCCCTGTAGGTATTGAAATGGTCAAAGTTGCTATCAATAAGGCAGGAAAAAATGAAAAAAGAGCTGTTTTTTATGAATGGAAAAAAGCCTTTGATTTTGAAGTAAGTGAATATGAGCTTTTCATTTCCAATCCTCTTAGAAACAATGACCGCTATGACTTGGAATTTTATTTTTATGAGAAGGCAGGTGATGCACAAATGCAAAAAGTAACCGCTGCTTTGAACGGTAATCTTGAAGCCTATATCCGTGCCAATATGGAGGTCAAGAGCAGTGGCATCAAAACAAATAATTCCGACGCAGTTCTGCTTTCTCAAATGAATCAGATCGTAAGTGATGGTTTACAAAATTACCGTCATTTTCTTGGACAGGATTTTCATGGTTTCAGTGAGGTCGTCAGACAAAAACTGGATCAAAAAAACCGTCTGAAGCTGAGGAGAGCGAGGTTTAATGTCCTTGGAAGAAACAAAGAGGACAATGAAAAAGCAGCCTATGCAGAACAGTATATCCAGGAATTGATTGCCCTTGT
Organism: Cecembia sp.; assembly: GCF_007126775.1. Taxonomy (GTDB): domain Bacteria; phylum Bacteroidota; class Bacteroidia; order Cytophagales; family Cyclobacteriaceae; genus Cecembia. The sequence goes on from NZ_SLAP01000209.1 coordinate 664, forward strand.
TCAAAATGAGAGCAGCCAATATTTGGACAATAGTTTGTTGGCATTGGTAGATATCCGATCGGTTTCTAATTATCCGACAGAGAAAAAACCAAACGTTCTTCCATTGAATTTTGGCTATGCCACCATCCCCATTAAAAGGGACTTACCAGCTACCGAATACCTCCACGGGCCTTATGTAGGACTATCACTTCCACTCGGTAATAAAGCATTCACCAAGTTTCTTGGCAATGCCTCTTTTTCAACAGGAGTATTTCTGACCAATTTTGAAAGCAGTCAGGGAGACCGCATCAGCGGGGAATTGATAGGTTTGCCCATTTATGCGGGTCTTGGGTACAAAATGTTTCAGGTATTCAGACTCAATGTGGGTGCTGTAATGCTGAATTTTGAAGGTGCCAATGGTATGGGGAATTCCAATACTTACATACAACCTTTTGCGGGTATTAGCTTAGAATTCAATCTTTGGTTGGGACTTAAAGACAGGAGGTAATGATGCGCAACCTCATTCCAGTGATTCTACTGTTTTTAATGGCCAATTTGGATCTTTCTGCCCAGCAAAAAGACTTCAATTGGAGGCTTGGTGCCAGTGCAGGCTATAGCAATTACTATGGGGATTTAAGTCCTCACACAATTCGTGGTATTTCCAATTGGGATGCTATAGAACAGGTATTCTATTTTAACGAAAATTATTTTGACAGGCCTTCTTTCAAGATCAGTCTGGAAAGACAGCTCAGTCCAACAATTGGTCTGATGCTTTCTTATGGAGAATACCAATTTGCCATGAGTGACCGGTACATCAGAAGAGATGGGACGCTTTGGACAGAAGCGCCCAATTTTTCAAGGGGTCTTAATTTCCAAAATAATACCCGTGACCTGGGCCTGTCTTTTGTCTTTAAGGCCGATAATGATCACTTATTGCCCTCCCGTTCCTGGATCGCGCCCTACTTCACAATAGGATTTGGCATCTTGGACTTCAGTGTAAAAGGAGACCTATTAGATGATCAAGGGCAACGCTATGACTACAGCTCCAAAGAAATCATTCATAATGGTACTTACGAAACTGACCTGCATGCCATTATGACCGAAGAAGGTTATGATCTCTGGTCTTTTTATACCAATCTTGGTTTAGGTTTCCGTATCAAAATGGGCCCCAGAATAGAGTTTTTTGCCCAAACAGATATCATCCATAGTTTTTCGGATCATTTGGATGATGTGGGTGGAAAATACCGTACTTCTTATGACAATGAATTTCAGGCTTATGCTGCAAAACCCGGCACCAATAGGATTGACCCTGATAACCTCAACCGTGGAAAACCAAGTGGGGATAATGATTGGGTTTTATACCATGGAATTGGGATCAGGTATAATCTTGGTATCAGCAAACGGGTGTTCAAAGCACCAAGAATCAGCAGTTACACGCCAAACTATGCCAGTCCAAAACCATTGATATTGCCAGAGGCACTGGAGGAAAATGAGCAGTCGGTAAAAGATGATCAATTATCCATCAATGAACGACTGACGAGATTGGAAAACCAACAGAAAAGATTGAGTTGGAGAGCAGATAGCGTCTCCTACCGTGCTCAAATATTGGCATGGGAGGCTAAAATCAACCAAAAAGAAAATAAGCTAAGAGCGATCGAAAACAGGCGTAAATCTTTGTTGGATATCTCCAGGAATTATCAGGAACAAACCGACAGCCTACAGGCAAATACATATTTGGAAGAGGAAGTTAAGGATTCCTTATTTCAGGTTTCCCGTCGGAGGAATTATGATTTGCGGTACAGCTTAGATTCTATCAGCCGAAGAGAGCAGGAGTTTCATGCAGAAATAGACAGCTTAGGACGGTTAAAAGCCAATTACCATGCACTCACTGGAGAATTTATGTTTGAAGTTGAGGAGAGTATTTCTCAGGCATCAACAATAGGCATTCCTGATTCACCAAAGACTACAGTAGAAAATTCAGTTCCCAAGCGAGACGAAGCAAGCATTGAAATTGAAAAAAGGGAAGCATCAGATCAAGTACTGAAAAGCGCAGCTGAACCAAGGGAGGGGAGAAGAAGTGAGGCAGCGGCAGGAGAAATTGAAAGCAGTAGCGAAGAACTCCAAAGACTGCAACAGGAAAACCAATACCTGCGCTTTCAAAGAGACCAACTGCTGATCAACCAATCTTCACAAAACCAGGAAAGAACGAGGGGCGGCAATGGTGGGCGTGACCGGGTGATTGTACAAAATCAAGGGAGAAAAAATGAGCGGGTAGTGGTAGAGACGCAAGATGGACAGCGCTTAAGAAGAAACCGCTGGTGGTGGCCGTTTGGCGTAGCTGGCGGAGCGGTAGCGGCGGCTGCCATTTTGGACAAAGATGAAGATCAAAGCCTTGAGCCATTGCGTGATACTATTTTTGTAGATAAAGCAATGATGGATTGGCAGGTTCCGGATAGCTTAATGCTTGATACCTCACTGGCGGATAGCTTAGGTAGAATAGACTTGAATCAGCTTTTCCTTGGCTATCCAAGTGATACCCTAAGTAAAGTGGAGTCAGAAATTAAAGCATTAGAAAAAGAAGTGGCTGTAAGAGATACCGTTCTAGTTCAAAGACCCGAAAACATCCGGTTTTTGCCATCCAAGGTGATGGTCTTTTTCCAGGTCAACCAAAGGGATCCGGACCCACTCGAATTGAAGAAATTGGCAGACCTGGTGGACTTCGTGAAGGAAAATGAAGGTTTTGAAATCATCCTTTCAGGATTCGCCGACAATACCGGAAATATCAATTACAATCTTCAATTGGCCGATGACCGTATGAAAGCCGTAGGCCAGGCTTTACAGGAAAACTATGGACTGGAGGCTTCACAAATCCGTTATGAACAGGGTGGACAGATCATCCGAGGAAGGCAAAGACTTTCCAATGATCAGGATAGGAAGGTAGAGGCCAGGGTGGAGCGAGTAGAAACAGCAGACGGGAATTGATTGTAATGCTATTACAAGGAGTGACTTGGATAAGAAAGTTTTATTTTATTCCGAATGTAGCACTTTTTCCAAAGCTATCGTCTTTAGGGAAACACCTAAACCATGGAACCTACGATTAGAAAATCCTCTCCGAACTTAAAGGCTTATCTCATTTGCTTAATGCTGCCTGTAATTGGTCTTTTTTCTTCCTGTCTTCCAGGAGAAGATTTACCCTCAGGAATGGCAGAACCCAATTTGAGAGTACTCAGTGGATCAGAGGAAAGACTTTCTGAATCAAGCACCCAGTTTGCCATTGACCTTTTTCAGCAGATCGGAAACAAGGAATCAGATAAAAACCTTTTTTTCAGCCCTTTCAGTATCCATCAGGCTTTGTCTATGACCATGAACGGAAG
>NZ_SLAP01000066.1 GCF_007126775.1 Cecembia sp.
CTTATTTACGGCTTATCCGGTGGCCGAGCTTGCCGAGGCCTTACCAATTAATTTGTCATTCTCCTCTATGTAAATGCCAATTTTTTTAGGGTAACGGGTAAAATTACCTGTCCTTGGTAGGATTAAACTTTCTCAGTTAAATGCCCCTCTACAATATTGACTAATTGATGGGCAGGGACTACTCCGGATTGTCTCCAAACGGCTTGTCCTTTGTGAAACAGGATTAAAGTAGGGACTCCTCGGACTTGAAATTTACTTGCCGCTAAAGGATTTTTGTCAACATCAACCTTTACTATTTTGATTTTTTCACCCAGCTGCCTAGATGTATCTTCAAGAATAGGTTGCATCATTTGGCAAGGTCCGCACCAAGTGGCGAAAAAATCCACCAGTACAGGCTGATCTCCTGAAATCAGTTCGCTGAATGTTTTTGGTTGTGTACTCATGTTGTATAATGTTTAATTTGAACATTACAAAAATAGAATACTTAAAGACTGTCATACAGTAATATTAATCACAGACCAAGATTACTTTACTGAAATTTTCTAAGGAGGTGGGCTGAAGGGGGAGGTTGGAAGGGGAATTTCGAAAGTGGAACCATTAAAAAGATAAGGTTTTTTAGGAAATAGTTTTTAAGCGACTAATTTGACTAATTTCACGAATTTCCTGTTTTTCAGATATACAGGAATAGTCCTGAAGGCCCTGGATATAATAGGATAGGTCGGAGGCCTGTCCCAAAGTTGACGGCAAGGTATGTTTCTGGCCGAGCTCTTCGGGATTTGCAATCCCGAAGAGCGATAGGGAGGATTTGTAATCCTCAAAAAAATTACATGTTCCCCCGTTTCCCCTGTTTGGAATTAATAACCCCAAACCTTGATATCATGGATTTGAAATCTATTTTATCGCTTCCCGATCCCGAGGGGTTGGGACAAATTTAGAGAAGCGGGGTTAAAAGCTGTTAATTTGATATTGGATTAGGATTAATTGATTATTTTCGCCCTTCACAACTATTTCTCTATAAAAATGCTTGATTATAAAAAGGTCAATAACTTCACTGGATGGTTGGTATTTTTGGTTGCTACCATGGTATTTGTACTAACAGTAGAAGAAACAGCCAGTTTTTGGGATCCAGGAGAGTTTATTGCGGTTTCCTATAAACTTCAGGTTCCCCACCCTCCAGGCGCACCATTTTTTCTTTTGATCTACCGTATGTTTGCTTTTTTTGCGTTGGGGGATGTACTGCAAGTTGCTTTTTGGATGAATGTTGGCAGTGCCTTATTCTCAGGACTTACCATTTTATTTTTGTTTTGGTCCATTACGCTCTTGGGTAAAAAATTGTTTCAAATCAAAGCTGGAGAAGAAAGTAAAGGTCAGACCATCATGCTTATGGGTGCTGGTTTGATTGGATCTTTGGCCTATACATTTACCGACAGTTTCTGGTTTTCAGCTGTAGAGTCAGAAGTTTATGCCATGTCTTCTTTCTTCACAGCAGTGGTAATCTGGGCGTTTTTGAAGTGGGATACGATTCAGGACCCCAGAGAAGAAAACCGTTGGATGATATTTATCGCCTATCTGGTAGGATTATCAATTGGGGTTCACTTGCTCAACTTAGTAACCTTGCCTGCTTTAGCGCTGATTTATTATTTCAAAAAATACAATAACCCAAACCTGAAAGGGGGTATTATCGCATTATCAGTTGGTGGCCTGGCATTGATCATCATCAATAATATCATTATTCCTGGCCTGCCCAGTATTGCTGGCTCAATGGAAATATTTTTTGTCAATAGTATTGGTCTTCCTTTTGGATCGGGTATCGTGGTATTTTCAACTTTATTTCTTGGATCTCTGATATATGGTATATTTTACTCCATCAGGCAGCAGAAGGTAGTCCTCAATACCATCCTTTTGTCATTGACATTTGTATTGATTGGGTATGGTTCTTACGCATTGATTGTCATTCGTTCTAACCAGAACCCGGTAATTAATGAAAATGCCCCTAAAGACATTATCAGCTTCGTTTCTTACCTGAAAAGAGAGCAGTATGGGTACAGGCCTTTGTTGCATGGACAGTATTTTGATGCAGAGGTAGTCGATCAAACTGATGGTGCACCCATTTATGTTAAGGGAAAAGAAAAATATGAGATAGTGGATTACAGTACTGTTACAAAATATGATTCTGATAGAACGACTATTTTACCACGTATTTATTCTACCCAGGAAAGACATAAACAAATTTACCGTTCCAAGTTAGGCCTGAGGGAGGGCCAAAAGCCCACTTTTGGAGATAATCTTTATTTTATGTTTTCCCATCAATTGGGGCATATGTACTGGCGGTATTTCATGTGGAATTTCTCCGGAAGAGAAAGTGATTACTCAGATGCACCTTGGTTGGGTATCACCGACTTCTTTTCTGATAGATTCCCGGATTATATCAAAGAAAACAAAGCGCATAATAATTACCTTATGCTGCCTCTACTTTTAGGGTTGATAGGTTTGTTTTTTCAAGCCAAAAACGACCCCAAATCCTTTTATGTGACCGGTATGTTATTTCTAATGATGGGGGTAGTGCTGGTATTGTATCTCAATTCCCCGCCGGTAGAGCCTAGAGAAAGGGATTACATCTATGTTGGATCATTTTATGCCTTTGCCATTTGGATCGGGATAGGAGTAATGGCTTTGGCCCATTGGATTGCCAAACTCAATAAAAATATGGCCTTTGCTGCCTTGTTGGCCACATTGATCACATTCCCCATTCCCGTCTTGATGGCTTCTCAAAATTGGGATGATCATAATAGACAGGGGAGGTTCTTTTCAGTAGACTCAGCGCGTAATTTTCTGGCATCCTGCGCGCCTAATGCCATCCTTTTTACAGGAGGTGATAATGACACCTTTCCCCTTTGGTATGTGCAAGAGGTGGAGGGCTTCAGGACGGATGTTAGGGTTGTGGTTTTGAGTTATTTTGATACCGATTGGTATGTAGAACAAATGACAAAACAAGCCAATGATTCCGAGCCATTGCCATTTTCTCTGGAATTCAGAAATTACAGAAAAGGAACCAATGATGTCCTTTATGTGATGGAAAGGCAAAACCTCGAAGCCATATCGGCAAGTGAATACTTGAAACTCTTGAAAAATGAAAGCGAACTGCTTAAACTTTCTTCTGGTGGTAAGACTACTTTTAATATGGTGCCTTCAAGAAACCTGATATTGGATGTAGACATTGAAAAAGTATACAATCAGGGCCTTATTCCGGAGGGTATGGAAGGATTAATGGTAGACCAAATGAACCTGAGAGTAAAAGGAAATTACCTTACAAAAGGAAATCTGATGCTTATTGATTTGATCGCCTCGAATAATTGGGAAAGGCCTATCTACTTCAATAACACTTCCTTGGCCACTATTAGCCTTGATATAGAAGACCATGTCGTCATGGAGGGGCTTACATATAGGTTGCTGCCTGTAAGGAAGCCTCAGGGCATGCGAACAGAATTGGTCAATTCAGATTTGGCCTTTAAGAATGTCATGGAGAATTTTGCCTTCCGTGGAATGGATGATCCCAACAATTATTTTGATGATGAGTACAGAAGATTCACCTCTAATCACCGCTCAGCCATCAACGCTATAGCCATTGCCCTATTGGATGAAGATGATCTGGACAGAGCTGCTGAAATCATGAAGTATAGCCTTCAGGTAATGCCTAACGAAGCCATCCCTTATGATCTGGCTTCCGGACAGATGGTTCCTTTATTGTTTGAGGTAGGAGAAGATGATCTTGCTTTGGATATTGTAGAGCAATCATCGCACAGATACGTTCAGATGTTGGAATTCTACAATAGAGAAGATAGGGATTTTGATCGGGAAGCGATGATATCTTCAGAAATGCTTAAATACTTCATTCCATTGTTGGATGAAAGAGGATATACAGAACTTTCTTCCCAGATCAGAAAAGATTTTGAAAGGGTAATGGGGCCGATTGGTGGAGGTTCTATGTTGGATAGAAGATAAGTTGGAAGAGCCAAGGCAAAAGGTAAAAGGAAAAAGGGGAAAGGGAGAAGAGAAAAGGTAAAAGGGATCTTGGGCCAATTTTGAGAGACAGGTCATTTAGCAAATCGTTTTTAGGACACTAATTTCCTGTTTTTCAGTTGTACAGGAATAGGGTTGAAGGCTCTGGATATTTTAGGATAGGTCGGAGGCCTATCCTAAAGTTGATGGCAAGGTATGTTTCTGACCGGGGCTGGAAGCTGGGCCCTCTTCGGGATTTGCAATCCCTAAGAGCGATAGGTAGGATTTGTAATCCTCAAAAAAATCATATGTTAACCCGTTGCCGCTTTTTTGGATTTGTAACCCTATACCTTGATATCATGGATTTAAAATCCAATTAATCTCTTCTAGATCCCGAGGGGTCGGGACAAATCCCGAGAAGCCGGAAGAAAGTTTAGAACGCTTATCAAATACAATTAATTCTTTTCTAACACAAAAAACAAATCCAATCCCTTTTCCGGACTATCCTCTAGAGTAAAGTCTTCATGGCTGATATCGGTCACAGCATTTCCTTTTTGTTGGTGAAGCTTGTTACGATTTATCCTGTTCAATACTTCATAGGGCCAGCGAAGGACAGCTGCAGGAAGTTTGTATTGCAAGTTGAAAATATCCCAACGCATTATTTTATTGACAGATTGTCTATTGGCTTCATGATAATCCCACACTTTTACATTACCCCCTATACCCATTGGGGTAACCTTGTCAAAAACATCCAAGCATAATTCTCTAAGTTGCTTGGCATTGTATTCCCTTATATGCCAAGGGTTTCTCGAAAGGGTATGCCTAATGTTAGGAGTAGAAATAATGGCTTTTCCTCCTGGTTTCAGCACACGATTGATCTCTTCTAAAAATAAGCGATCGTCTTGGATATGTTCTATTACCTGAAAGCTCACTACAGTATCAAAACTATTGTCTGCAATTCCTGCAAAAGGGGGGATAAAAGCTTGTTTAAAATTGGCCTGAGGATATTTTTTGGTCAATCTGTCCACGACTTCCTGGATTTTATCTATTCCTAAATAATCTTGTGCATTTTCAATTAAGACTTCCACTCCTCTTCCTTCACCGCATCCTATCTCCAGCAAACTGCCCTTAATCCAAGGTTTTGCGGCAATATAGGCCTTTAATAGGCGTTGATGAATGGGGTTGTCGCTTATCAATTGGTCAGAAGCAATCTCAGTAGTATAGGTAGCCATCTAAAATTTCATTAATTTGGGCAAAATTACGTTTAATTTTTAAAACAGATGACCAAAATCAACACCAAAATAAAACCAATAGTCCTGGCATTTGTCTTTCTGCTTGTAATTTTGGCGCCGGTTTCAATTATGGCCCAACAGACCTTAGAAACCATTGACCAGGCATTGAGGTACTCAAGATATTCCCGACTAGCCCTGAAAATTATACCTGTCAAGGAAGATGAGCGGACTTTTCTTCTTCAAATGCCCGTGGAAAAAATTGAAGAGAATAGTGATTTCGATACCTATAATTTTGCTTATGCTGTTCTTGGCAGTTATCAAGAACCGATTACAGCGCAAAATTTGATACCGCTATCCCAGGCAGACTTGGTAATCAATACAGATTTTCATTTTTATTTTGAAAAGCAGGTTAGAATACCGGATGATCAGGAGATTGCAGTTGCCTTATTACAGGTCACTGATACCCGTCAAGGAGATAATTATTATTACCATATAGACCTCTTGAGTCCTTATGTTTTTGGTCATCCTGATTTTTGGGCATATTATGGGGATAGAATTCCCTTTGATCAGACCTTTATCCAGAAAAATGAACCACTTGAATTTAGGGGTAGAACTGGAATTAATTTGCATACTTTTCATTACCCCACACAATTTGACATTCCCTTACCCCCTATGGAGATTAGGCCTGCCAATGTTCCCAGGGAAATAGAGGTGAATTATGAGGGTGAATTCTTTTTAAACACCCCAAAATCCTTTGATATGGAGGGATATTATTTTATTCAGGCAGACACCAATTCTGCACAGGGTATGCTTATGAAAACTGCCCATGAGGCTTTCCCAAGGGTAAAGGATTATGAAGAAATGATCGAAATGGTTGCTTATATTTCTACAAGAAGGGAACATGAGGCGCTAAAGGAAGCAGAAGATAAAAAACTGGCTTTGGACAAATACTGGATAGGAATGGTGAAGGAGGAAGAAACCGCAAAAAACGTAATCAGGGAGTATTTCAAACAAATAGAATTTGCCAATATTCTTTTTACAGATTTCAAAGAAGGCTGGAAAACGGATAGGGGAATGGTCTATATAGTGATGGGGCCACCGAATGAAGTATTCTTTAGGGCCAATGGAGAGGTATGGTCTTATCTAAGTGCTAACTCCAATTCAAAAATTACCTTTACCTTTGCACGGGTCAAAAATATCTTGAGCCCTAATTATTATATACTCAACCGTTCAAGGGCTATTCAGCCGGAATGGTTTAAAAGCATCACTACATGGAGAAACGGACAGATGGTTTTCTAATCAATAAAGGAGAGCACGATAAAGATTTCATTTTTGGCACAAGGGCAGTTATGGAGGCCGTCCATGCGGGTAAAGACATTGATAAAATTCTCGTTGACAAAGAAGTAAACAACGAATTGATCAAAGAGCTTTTGTCCTTGGCCAAGCAAGAGAGGATCCCAATAGTGCGGGTACCTGATGCCAAGCTTAACAGAATCACCCGAAAGAATCATCAAGGTGTCGTAGCGCACATGTCAGCTATTCAGTATGCTTCATTGGACAATGTCATAGAATCCTGCTTTTCCAAAGGAATAGCTCCTTTGATCCTGATATTGGACAGAATTACGGATGTTAGGAATTTTGGGGCCGTTGCCCGTACGGCCGAATGTGCAGGGGTACATGCCCTTGTAATTCCTGAAAAAGGAAGTGCACAGATTAATTCCGATGCTGTAAAGACTTCGGCTGGTGCACTCAATCACCTGCCAATCGCACGTGTCAAGAACTTGTATTACACGGTGAAGGATCTGAAAAAAATGGGTTTACAGGTAGTAGCCGTTACAGAGAAAACAGAGCAGTTGATGTATGAAGCGGATTTTACCCTTCCAACTGCGTTGATCATGGGTTCAGAGGAAGATGGGATTTCAGATGAACTCATGGGACAATCCGATACTTCCGTAAAAATTCCCCTAACCGGAAAGATTGAAAGTTTGAATGTGTCGGTCTCTGCTGCTGTCGTAATTTATGAGGCGATAAGGCAGAGGCAGTAGACTGAGAGAAACGAGAGGCGAGACTTAGAGACTTAGAGGCGGAAGGTAGGACAGAGCCTTTTCCGAGAGTATAGGGATTCTGGAGGCCAGGTTGCAGGGCTGGAGAAAACCATTAAGTAGTTAAGGCTTTTAAGGGATTCATTAAGGTAATTGCTTAAAATAGTGACAAGACAACCCCGAAAGGGGTTTAATTCCTTTAGGGTATTTGCCCCGGGTAAAACCAGGGCTTGTGAAGCAATTATTACATTCGGGAATCCCGACTCCAAAGGAGTCGAACACTAATTTCAATAAATTACACTAATCTTTTGTTTTGGAGGTGCACAAAATAGGGCTGAAGGCCCTAGATATAATAGGATAGGTCGGAGGCCTATCCCAAAGTTGACGGCAAGGTATGTTTCCGACCGGGGCTGGAAGCCACGGATAATCTTGGAATTTATGACCTGATCCAACATGGATATCCCCGTCTTTCCATTTTAAATGCTACTTGTTTCCTGATATCAATCATCAGCCTTGAACACTTTCTCCTGGATTAAACCGGGAAAGCTTTTGACATGTAAATCCCGCTGAGGGAAAGGGATTTCTACCCCATGTTCTTTAAATGACTTGAAAATGGCCCTCATCACCTGGTCACGCATGATAACCCATACATCTACATCATTTACCCAAAAGAGTACTCTGAAATTAACAGAATTGTCAGCAAAGGTTTGAAGTAATACCCTGGCAGGAGGAGAATGAAGAATGCCTTCCACTTCTAACTCTTTTTGGATAAGCTGTGTGACAAGGTCCATGTCCGCATTGTAGCTAACGCCTATGATTAGCTCTACTCTTCTTTGTTTATCAGATAAAGTCCAGTTGGTCAATGATTGGGCAAGCAGGTCGCCATTGGGAATGATCACTTCTGCCCCATCCCAGTTTTTAATTTTACTGGCTCTGATACCGATGTCCTTGACAACGCCTTCAATATTCCCTACCTGTACGGTATCGCCTATCTGAATGGGTTTTTCGAAAGCTAGAATTACCCCTGATACCAGGTTATTGACGATGGTTTGTAACCCAAAACTTATACCCAAAGAAAAAGCACCCAATACAATGGTGATTTTGTCCATGGAAATACCCGATGCGGCTGCTGCAATCAAAAAGCCGGTGATCAGCAATGCCAGACGGATAAGTAAAACAGAAGAACCCATTTTTTTGGATCGCTGCGCATCACTTTGTTGGTCCCTTATCTGGGTAAAATAGGCAATACTATTGGCAAGAAAAGTAGCGATATATATGATAAGGAAGAAGATACCAATTTGTGCAAAGTTGAAAGTAGCATTGAGGATATTTCTGGGTTGAGATAAAAAATCACCTACTCTCCTTAATATTGAGTCCAAAATACCAAGACTTTCCAGGAAAAAATAACCCCAGATAACTATTGCCAGGTAGGAAGCAAAACGGTTAACTCGCTTCTGTATATCGTAATAATCAATCACTGAGGTAAAATCCCTTTCATTGGCCCGGCTTACTTCAATCTGTAAATAGATCATTTCTCTTATTATAGCAACAAAAATGACCAATGGGACAGCGTGCATCAGGCTCAGCGTAGCTGTGATACCGATCATTTTACCCAAGGAAAATCTGCCCAGGATATTGGCCAAAATTCCCAAAACACTTAAGGAAATGTAAATTTTAGCAGCTATCGGAATGTATTTAGGAAGCGCCTCTTCTTTTTCTTTTTCTAGGGAGATCATCCGCCATCCCAGGTAAATACCCAATAAGCCAAGAATTAGTAAATGCCACCTTTCTTGGTAAGCTACCTCCCAGTAAAGGTTGCTTGTTATGCTGATTAAAAACAAAGCAAAAAATAATCCCCAAATTTTCATAGAATTGGATCCAATCCTTTTTCTAAGTAAAACACCAGATATGGTTACTTTTAAAATCAAAAGAAAAGAAAAGAAGGAAACAGGGGGGTTGGGGTATAAAAATGGGGAAATAGACATGATAATAATTAGCGATGCAAAAAGTGGGTATCGGTTCACATACTTTATCCTGTTCATGATCAACTCAGAAAATTCTTTTTCTTTTCTGATTTTCTTTAAATTTTGAAGACTCATATAATAAAGGAGCCCAAATAGCAAAATTAAAAGGAGGTTATTGCCAAGATGATTATTGATATAATTGCGTGTGATATTTAAATTGAACTTAAAAGAATCCCTGAAAATAAAAATCAGACGTTCGGTAGAAGGAAAAGCGTTGGGTTCCCAAAGGTAATTTGTTTCTTTTTCCAATAGAGCCCTTTCCAATAACCTTTTTTGGGCTTCTAAGCGCTCCTCGATGTCATTCATCCTGATAATGAGATTGGATATCCGTGATTGGTATCCAGCGGCTAAAAACCTTTCTTGATTTAATGTGCTGTCCGTTTTGACAAGCCTGTCATTTAAACTCGTGATGGTTTGTTGGTAGCCAGGAAGTAGGGTGGTATCCCTTAAAGAACTTCGGGTCAATTCATCTCTCTTGATGGAATCCAATTTTAATCTGACTGCGAATAATTGGTCTACCCTTTGGTTTATGTTTTCTTGCCCTTTGTTTAAATCTTCAAGTATATAATTGAGCCAGTTTTCCAGCGCATTAAGATAACGAAGGTTAATTTTTGAATCCTGATTATCCAGGCGTTGGCCTACGATTTCTAAGTAGCGTTCAGCATTAGGAATCCCCTCCTGTAGCAAAAGTGTATCTAAAGGGCTGTTGACAACTTGGTTGATTCTATTCAGTTGAAAAGTAAATTGTTGTGCTTTTTTAATATTTTCCTCCAAGCTCCGCCGGTCTTCTAAAATTTGCTCGGGAGCAACTTTTTGTTCTGAGAATTCCAATAAGCTGTCTATAGAGGTTGTAGTTTCTTGGCCAAGGCTGTACGAACTTGACAATAATATCACCAAGAGGAAGAAAAAAACGGACAGAAAGTAAAAATTAAAGCGCACAGTTTTTTCTTTTAAATGTAATGAGAATTTTTAAGATTGAAATAAATTAGAGGAAGCATTGAAACCCAGCCAGTCTTTTTTTGTTGTTAGTATAAATGGAATATAAAAATCAGGCTGGCAGTTAAACCCGAAATATCTATTAGAATTTCTACGCCGCGGCGCACAAGTTATTAAGAGCTCATCCGCGCGGCAGACAGAATCAATAGTTTCAGTGCATTTAGTTCACTATCCCGTACTTATGGGATGCTTCATTCGCTAAAAGGCTGATTCTTTTGTGTTGTGATCTCTTCCAGATATTCATCGGTACAGGCTAGTACGAACCCTAATGCATAATCCGGGTTAAACAATGTTAAAAACTTCTGCCATTTGAAGAAATCTGCTTGATTTTTGTGACCCCATGATAATATATTACGTGTACTAAATATGAACTTAAAACATAGATAAAATGAACAAAAAGCAATTTTTCTTAGGAATTATTCTTGCTTCATTGATTGGGGGAATAGTTGCCCTTGCGGGAGCCAGTTACCTTTCCAAGCAAAACTCGGCATCTAATTTCACAGAAAAACAGGAATCCAGTCTGGTCAATTATTTGAATGCCGAAAAATTTACCGTGCCTGACGGGATTAATTTTGTAGCTGCGGCCGAAATGGTAACGCCTGCGGTAGTTCATGTAAAGAGTACCGTTACGGTTTCCCAAGGACAGCGTGGAGCTGATCCCTTTGAGGAGTTTTTCGGTTTTAGAATGCCGGATAGAGGAGGAGCCCCTAGGGAAGGTAGAAGCTCTGGTTCAGGGGTGATCATTTCAGAGGATGGATATATCGTAACCAATAATCATGTCATCGAAAATGCAACCAGGATTGATATTTCTTTAGAAGACAATTCCCGCTATTCTGCAAGAGTTATTGGAACAGATCCAACCACGGATTTGGCTTTATTGAAGATTGAAGCTGAGGGCTTGCCATTCGTGAAATTTGGGAATTCCGATCAGGTCTTAGTAGGACAGTGGGTATTGGCTGTTGGTAATCCTTTTGACCTTACCTCCACAGTGACAGCAGGTATCATCAGTGCAAAAGCAAGAAATATTGGAATTTTGAGGGATATGGAAAACAATCTGCAGATTGAATCCTTTCTACAAACAGATGCTGTGGTAAATCCAGGGAACTCTGGTGGGGCCTTGGTTAATTTGGCTGGTGAACTCATTGGTATCAATACAGCTATTGCGTCTAGGACTGGTACTTTTAATGGGTATGCTTTTGCTATTCCCACTTCTATTGTGAAAAAAGTGATGGATGATTTGTTGGAATTCGGAACAGTTCAAAGAGGGTTATTGGGAGTTCAGATTAGGGACGTCAGTCCTGAGCTGGAGGAATATTTAGGCGAAAAATTAGATGTCGCCCGTGGTGTATACATCGTTGATGTAAACGAAGGTAGCGGCGGTGAGGAGGCCGGACTGAAAAAAGGAGATATAATTATCGGTGTTGATGGAGCCGAAACCTTTAATGTGGCCAAGCTCCAAGAAATGGTTGCTAGAAAACGGCCGGGAGACAAAGTGGATGTGAGGTATCTCAGAAAGGGAAAAGAGCAAAATACAACTGCAATGCTTAAGAATATTTCCGGTGATACAAAAATAGTCAGGAAAGAAGCACCAAAACGTTTTAATTTCGCCGGGGTGGTCTTTGAAGATGTAAAAGCAGACGTAAAAAACAGGTTAAAAATCCAAGGTGGTGCGGCAATTATTTCCATTGACAATGATTCCTGGAAAAAGTCAGGGGCCAAAGTCGGCTTTATCATTACCTCTGTTATTGGATCAGATGGAAGATTTAGAATCAGCAATGCGGAGGATATGTCCATGGTATTGTCGGATAATCAAGGAGAGGAAGTAGTTGTTCTGGGTGTTTATCCAAATGGTCAGGAATACTATTTCGAGGTTAAAATTGAATAATGCATCAAGTTGTTTTGTGTTTATAGTTAAAAAAGGCCAGTCCATTTTGGATTGGTCTTTTTATTTTTTACTGAAATGACTCATCATCAATATAGCTCCTGCTGTTCCGTCCATGGTCGGTTCATTGGTACTGTAATCTCCTACATCATCGTGATAGACTACATGTTCATTTTGGAAGTCTGCAAACTTATCCTCCTTTAGCAAGGTCAATCCGATCAGATTGTTATAAATAGAAGTATACACGGGGCCATCTACCAATCCCCCAGGAACCTGTAAATCCAATAAGACATAAAGACTGGTATGAACTTCTACAGGATACTCTCCACCTTCCGGAATTCCGGTAAACATGGAAGTTCCCCAAGGATTCCGTCCAAACAACCAATCCCTTTGTGCGGAGAGGAAGGGTTCGAAGCTTTTGTCTCCACTCATTTTTTCGTAGAGGATTACTTGAGTGACCAAACTGGTCAACAGGTTATTGCTACACCAAATAAAAGGAACACCAATATGGAAAGGATTTTTTTCAGCCCTCTGAAGTGTGTATTTGATACCATCGAGGTAATAGCCTTCCAATACTTTTTTAAAATCCTCATCAACTACTTCATGCAGGGAATAATGCCCCATATTGATAAATGGATAAAGCTGGTAATGAGCAGCAGAATCTCTGACTGTCCAGCTGTCTTCCGTATTGCTCATTAAGGCGTATTTTTTTGCCTGATCTAAGTAGTCATTTTCTCCTGTTAGCTTATAAAGTTCTGCAGCCGCCCACTCCATATCATCCGCCCATGTCTCTTCATTGTATCGATAAGGGGCGCCATAGGAGTTTCCCTGCTGGAAACCTTCTTTTTCTCTTCCCAAATTATAGAGTGAAATGGCCGCTCTTTTGCATTTTGCTGCAAATACCGGATCATTGAGGTCTTTTTCCCAAATCCTTGCAGCCAATGCCATGGCAGCAGCACTTCTGCCCGCCAGATTGGCAACCCCTGTTGCCTCGCTTTGATATTGTCTCAATCCTTGTGGTTTACCAGTAGCAAAATATGCCGCACGATATTGATTTTCTCCCCAACCATAATCCGAATTGTCCTGATTGGGGATTTTGAAACCTCTATGGTCCCGGTCATCTGCCACTTGGTGGAACAATTGATCTGGGGCAGGGTGCATTTTGTGGATCCAATCCAGGCCCCACTTTGCTTCATCCAAAATGTCGGGAATGCCATTTGGCCATGGCTGTCCCAAGGCATTGACCTTGTCTTCAAACCTGTCCGGGTACATCTCATAAGCCATCAGCATATGGGCTGTGGCATAGCTGGAAGTGATAAGGTATTTGAGTTGATCTCCCGCATCATGCCAGCCACCGCTGAGGTCTACAAAAGTGCTGTCAGGCATAGGGCCAAAGAAGCTTCTGCCATCTTTTTCATGGCACACCATGTCCAAAGTAGGATTGTAGCCACAGCGTTGTTGCCGCATAAATTCCAACAAGGTCTCCTGATGATTTCCATAGGCATCATCACCAATCCTGAAAATGGTGGAGGTTGCCTCTGATCTTTTCCCTTTTAAAAAGTAGGATCCGCTCTTTTGGACTTGGCTAAAATCAACTTCACTGTATTCAAAACCACCCCAATTGTCTTTTCTTAACCTTTGAGATTTGAATTCTCCTATCACCTTACCGGTGTTGTGGTCAATCAATTGAAAAGACTCCTTAATAGGCTTTTTGCCAAAGATTACAGCTACCTTGGAGTCTTCCGTGAGATAGCCCAACTGATTGATGCGGATATGGACTGCTGTATTTTCGGGATTGTTCGGACCTGTCCAAAAGACAGCAAACAGGAGTAATAAATTAAACATGTGCTGAGCGGGTTTATGGTTTTTAATGATACTTTCCAATTTAATCAGAAAGAAAGATTTTTTATCCTCAATTTTGATAGACCGGTTTATTTTTCATAGGTAA
>NZ_SLAP01000182.1 GCF_007126775.1 Cecembia sp.
ATAATAGGACTGGGGGAGGAGGAGGCGGTGCCGAAGCTGTTGGGCAGCAAGGACCAAATGGCAATAGTCCCGGTGGAGCAGGAGGAGCAGGAGTTTCTTTCGGAATTAGCGGGATTGATATTTTTTATGCTGCGGGTGGTGGAGGAACTAGTACAGGAGGTGGCAGTGATGCAGGCGGAATAGGCGGTTCTGGTGTAGGAGGGAATGGAAACAATGGTGGTGTAGGAGGCAATGGACTTACACTAGGTTCTGGTGGCGGCGCTGGATCAACAGGTGGCGGTAATGGCGCCAACGGTATCGTTATCGTCCGTCAGACTTTTAGGATCCTCCCAGTCGAATACCTCTATTTTGATGCTGCATTCAGAAGACAGGAGCGTTTGGTGGAATTGAAATGGGCAACAGGCAAGGAATGGGAAAATTCGCATTTTGAAGTGGAGCGGGCAGTCAATCAGGTGAAGAACTGGGAAAGTATCGGACGCGTGGAAGGTGCAGGTTTTTCCGATGCGCCGGTGTTTTATGAATTTAAAGACAAGGAAGTCCCCTTAGTGGGAGGAAATATTTTTTACCGCCTCAAGCAGGTAGATTTTGACGGCACATTTGCTTACAGCAAAGTAGTGTCTGCCCGTGTGCCTGCCATAGAAGTTACCAATGGGGTGTGGCGGGCATTTCCCAACCCTACAGATGGACAAAACTTCAGGGTCAGCCTGATTGACCGCTCCCAGTATGATGAGGAAGCCATCACCTTCAGGTTGGTTCATCCTATGATTTTCACCCCACCACAGACCGTCACTTCAGAAAGCGAAATGAATGCGAGAATTGAGGAATTGGTACGAAAAATGCCTAAAGGGGTATTTGTGGTAGAGATCCAATGGGGAAGAAAAGTGGAGCATATCAAGGTGATGAAGAAGTAAAGCCTTTATTTAGTTTTTTTGTGGTTGGTAGCCACAATCCTGCACTTTTTCGAATTTCCAATAGGGATACAGGTATGTTTTAAATAGCTACACCTTTCGATGATCAAATAATTTCTTTTGGTTTTTACTTTGTATATATTAATAGTTGATAATCAGTAGTTTATACATTATTCTTCCCCTATGCTATATATCTGTGAACAAATACTGGCTCTTTTTATTTAATTTTAAATACATAAAAATGCATAATAATATATTAAAAATGTTTTTTATATAAAATAATAGGTCTACTTTTGTACTAGTAATTTGCTTTACTAAGATAAAATGGACCGAAAAATTAAGATTGTTGTTTTATTGTTGGGCTTTGCTTTGGCTTCTTTCCCTTCAAATGTTGTATTTGGACAGGCATGTTCTGATTGTGGTACCCCTAGAACTTACAGTTCAACAGGAAATTTAAATGTTGGATTGAATGCTTCAAATTGGTCAGGGCCAGGTGGCTTTTCTGTAGGGCAAATTGCAAGGTTTAGTGATCCTAGAAATTATATATGGACTGCTAACGATTTCAACTTAGGAGGAATTATTTTACGCGGAGGCGCTAATTTGACTCTTAATAGGTCAAATCAAGGGAACAATCCATCATTTACTATTTCGAATAATTGTATCGTTGTTGGAAGCGGGTCGACATTAAATTTGATTTATATTACTGCAATGGAGAATGTGACAATTTGTATAGAAGAGGGAGGAACATTGATAATGGATTCTAGATCAAGTACTAGAAATGATTTTTTTCTTGATAACGTTCAAATCAATCTTCAGGGTCCTAGAGCTCAATTAGATTTTGGAGATGCAAATATTATTGTCGGTAGTGGTGGAGTAAATATTGATGGATATGTTGGAGACGGTTGTGATGATCCTGATGGAAATGTAAGAAGTACTAATCCCACAGTAAGTGGTGATGATGTATGTTTATTATTTAGGGTTTCGGCATTACCTGTAGAATACCTCTATTTTGACGCAGGTTTCAGAAAACAAGAGCGTTTGGTGGAACTGAAATGGGCTACCTCTGCGGAATGGGAAAATTCACATTTCGAGGTAGAGCGTTCTTTGAACAATATTGACAATTGGGTTAAGGTAGGACAAATTCATGGAATGGGTTTTTCAGATGGCCCGGTGGAATACCAGTTTATGGATGAAAAGATTCCGTTTACAGGTAATTTCGTGTATTACCGTTTAAAGCAGGTGGATTTTGATGGGACCTTTGCCTACTCCAAGGTGGTTTCTGTCCGTGTGCCTGCCATGGAAGTTACCAATGGAGTGTGGCGGGCATTCCCCAATCCTACAGATGGACAAAACTTCAGGGTCAGCCTGATAGACAGCTCCCAATATGAGGAGGAAGCCATCACCTTCAGATTGGTCCATCCCATGGTCTTCACAGCACCGCAGACCGTAGCCTCTGAATGGGAAATGAATGCAGGAATAGAGGAACTGGTCAGAAAAATGCCTAAAGGGATATTTGTAGTAGAGATCCAATGGGGAAGGAAAGTGGAACATATCAAGGTGATGAAAAAATGAAATTTACCTAAGGATTCCAAATCCTTGATATCCCGGTTCGGGATTGCAAATCCCGAATAGTTTGTATTTACTGTACACCTTAGTGCCTTGGTGTCTTTGTGGCTATCTACTGTACTTGGTTCTTGGTAAAAGGTTTTTGGTACAAACAATTACCGCTTCTCCTCATACCAGGTCTTGTGCACAATTTTCCAGTTTCCATCAATCTTGATCAAAGTAAGGTAATCGTAATAGTAGATGCCAGGCCAGTATAATTCCGTCTTGGCCAGGGCAGTGTATCCTTTGACTTCCACTTCAATCAGGTGGTTGCTAAAATCTTCCGGATTTCTTTTTTCCCCTCTGGAAGTGCCGGAAGCCCATTCTTCATAGGGAGTGACCGTAAAGGTATCTCCTCTATACCCGATCAACCTGGCCGAAGGGTCAAAAGCCCGATCGAGTTTGTCCCGGTCTCTTTCCATCATCCCATCGAAATATAATTGTATGGTCTTGGCAATAGCGGCCTTTTCTTCCTCCAGGGTTTGGGAAAAGCCAACAGTACACAGCAGACAAAAGAGAAGAATTAAGGATGTTATTTTCATATCAATTTTAATTTATGATCAGGAAGAAATTAAAAAAAAGAACGATGTTTTTCTTGGTGCCTTAGTGGTATTCCAAAAATAGCCATTACCGCTTTTCCTCATACCAGGTTTTATGAACAATTTTCCATTTCCCGTCAATTTTAACTAAAGTGAGATAATCAAAATAATAAATACCAGGCCAGAAACCCTCTGTCTTGGCCATTGCCGTGTAACCTTTCAGCTCTAAACCGATCAATTCGTTGCTGAAATCTCCAGGGTTTAATTTTTCAGCTTTTGCCATTTCAGCTGCCCAATCTTGATAAGGGATTGCCAAAAAAGTCTCCCCAAGGTAACCAATAAGCCGTGCATTTGAATCAAAAGCCAAAGCCAGTTTGTCCAGATCTCCTTCCATCATTCCTTCGAAATAGAATTCGATAGTCTTGGCAATAGCGGCTTTTTCTTCCTCAATTGTTTGAGAAAAAGCAGCGGTATGGAGTAGAAGAAAAAGGGTAAGTAAGGAGGAATTTTTCATACCAAATGGATTTTATGATCGGTAGGTAAATTAACCAAACAAGAACAGCTATCCAAAAAGACTTGTCCTTGTCACTTCGAGATTTTAAAATTTGGTATTTACAGAAAAGTAAATGACATCTAGCGAGCCGTCATACTGATCCCGAGTAATTCGGGAGAAGCATCCCCTCTTATTTTGGGAGACCCCCCGAAAGGATCGGGGCAGGCTTTCGCTTCACTCAGGGTGACGGTTCCAGTAACCTGTCAATGGTAGACGAAGCCTGCAGTGTCGAAGTATCTCCTTTGGTTATTTGAGACTCTTCGCTTTACTCAGAGTGTATCCATTACTAATAGCCCTCCAAGGGTTCGAGACCCTTGGAGGGTTTGGGTAAAATTCGTGTTTTATTGAACTCACATTTAATTTTAAA
>NZ_SLAP01000092.1 GCF_007126775.1 Cecembia sp.
CGTGCTGAAAATAACTGAAGTCTTCATCACTTTCCTTGAGATACTTGTACCGGGGCTTTTTGTTTTCCCAATATTAAAGGATCAGTTAATTCCATCCTCCTCCTAATGCCCTGTATAATTTCACATTGGTTTGTAGCTGTTCTCTTTTCAATTCTATTAATTCAATCTCAGATTCCAATGCACGGCTTTGGGCATTCAAAACCTCAAGATAATCTGCGTATCCAACTCTAAACATAATATTTGAATTTTCGACCGACCGTTTTTGAACTTCTACTTCGTAGGTTTTCAGTTGCAGTTGTTCATCAAAAGCCTCAAATTCATTGACAAGGTTAAGAATTTCCAAATAGCTTTTAAATACGGTTTGCTCATAATCCAGATACGCTATTTTCTTTGAAGCCTTGGCCATCTCAAAATTCATTTTAATTTGATTTCTATTGAAAATAGGAGCAACGAGACCTCCTCCTAACTGATAGACCACGGAGGCTGGACTAAAAAACAACCTGGAGAAATCGAAGGCATTGAATCCTGCCATTCCTCCCAACTGTATACTTGGAAAGAAAGCGGCACGGGCAACCTGTACCTCAGCTTTTGTTGCTAATAACTCACGCTCGGCAATTCGAATATCAGGCCTAAATGCCAACAGTTCCGCGGGCAAGCCTATATCAATCAAATCAGGAGTATCAAAAACTTCGCCCATTGCATTCCGGGTGTGTTGGAAGTCATATACACCAAGTAATTGCGCCATTTGCAGTTCAGCTGTTCGGAGTTCCCGCTTTCTATCGATTAACTGAGCCTTAGAGTTGAGCATCAAAGCCTCAAATTGATCCACCGCTAGTTGGTTTTCTTTACCAGATTCTTTTAAGTCTTTTGAAAGATTGACTGCAAACTCCTGTAATTGAATATTGGCTTCCAAAATCCGGATTTCTTCATCTAAAGCCACCAACTCATAATATTGTTGGGACACCTCTCCAACCAACCAGGTCTTGATGGCGTTGACCATTTCCTCGGATGCCAAGTACCTGGAAAAAGCAGCTTTTTTGCGATTTCGGAGTTTGGACCAAACGTCAATTTCCCAATTAAATTGAGTCCCTATGATGAAGTCCCGATAAGGATCTGGAATAAGTTTGTCCTCTGGTACTGTGGGAGAAAGGTTGGAGTCGGCATTACCTACTCCATCCATCGTATACTCTCCAAACCTCCTTACGGAAGCACCGGCAAGTGCATTGACCTCAGGAAGTAATCCGCCTTTGGCTATCCTGAAATTAGCTCGGGCTATACGGATTCTTTCCAGCGTTTTTAAATGATCTTGGTTATTGTCCAAGGCCACTTGAATTAAATCTTTTAGATTCTCATCCTCAAAGAAATTCTGCCACTGAAGTAATGCGACTGATGTTTTCTCTTCAAGTATTATTTCTACCTCGAAATTACTCGGCATTTCCGTCTGAGTATCTTCCAAGGTCAATTCTGCAGTTTTACAAGAAGCTAAGAATAGACCTGTCAGAACCAGCCCAGCGAGTGTATGAATATTCACAAATGCTTTCATGATACAGGTTGTTCTTGTTTGATTTCGATGGTTTTCTTTTTCTTGAATTTGGTATCAAGTGTTTCAAAAACCACATATAGACCAGGGATCAAAAAGACACCTATAAGCGTTCCTATAAGCATACCACCGGCAGCTGCTGTTCCAATAGTTCTATTTCCTATTGCCCCTGCACCAGTAGCGATAGTCAAAGGAGTCAAACCTGCTATAAAAGCAAAAGAAGTCATCAGGATAGGTCGCAACCTTTCTACGCCCCCATTGATAGCACTTTGGAGGATAGATAAACCTTTTTGCCTGTTCTGAATGGCAATTTCTACGATCAAAATGGCATTTTTACCCAAAAGACCTATCAGCATAACCAAAGAAACCTGTGCATAAATATTATTTTCGAGACCGGTAATCTTCAGAAATAGGAATGAACCAAATATCCCTGCTGGCAAGGATAATATAACTGGCAATGGCAAAAAATAGCTTTCATATTGTGCCGCCAACAACAAATACACAAATACCAAACACACGGCAAAGATGTAGATTGCCTGATTTCCTGACTCGATCTGCTCTCGGGTAATTCCAGACCAGTCAATATCAAACCCTCTTGGCAATACTTTTAAGGCTACCTCTTCCACTGCTTTGATGGCATCACCAGAGGCATACCCATCTGCTGCATCTCCAGTAATCAAAGCTGAATTGAACATATTGTATCTTGTCAATTGTTCAGGTCCAAAAACTTTTTCAAGAGTTAAGAAATTGGAATAAGGAACCATTTGCCCCCTATCATTTTTAGCATACATTGCCAGCAGTGATTCTGGAGAAGTACGGTATTCGGGAGAAGCCTGAATCATCACTTTGTACATCTGACCATACCGGATAAAATTGGAAGAATAAAAACTTCCAATATAAGACTGCAGGGTCTCCATCGCATCGTTAACAGAAATGCCTAATTTAGCAGCCTTGTCATGGTCTACGTTCAGAATATATTGGGGAAAATTCGGTTCGAAATTGGTAGTAACCTCTTTTAATTCTGGTCTTGCATTCAATTCGTCAATAAAGTCTTGGGTTACATCGGCCATTACAGCCAATGGCCCTCCTGTCCTATCCTGCATTCTTAACTCAAACCCTGAAGCATTCCCAAAACCCGGTACCGGAGGAGGTGAGAAAAATTGAATCTCGGCTCCTTTAATATGAGAAACCCGATCTTGATAATCAAGTATCAACTCATTGACATTTTTATCCCTGTCACTCCAACCTACAAGATTGATCATTCCCATGCCATAGGAAGCACCAGCTGTTTCAGTCATCAAACTGTAACCTGCAAGTGTGGAAATGGTCTCTACTTCCTCCAATGGCAACAAACTGGCCTGCACCATATCCATCACTTCTTTAGTCCTTTCGACAGTCGCTCCTGGAGGCGTGGTAACATTTACATAAACCATTCCTTGATCTTCATTGGGTATGAACCCTGTAGGCAAAACAGCAAGTCCTCCATAAGCTAAAAAGAAAAACAAAATTAAGGACCCGAAAGTGACTGCCCTTCTTCCCGCAATCTTTTTCACAATGGCTGCATAGCGCTTGGCAACTGCATCATAGCGTTTGTTAAAGCCATAAAAAAACTTTTGAAGCCATCCTTTTTTAGGATCATGTTCCACATCAGAAGGTTTTAACAACAAAGCACACAAAGCTGGAGATAATGTCAGTGCATTAATACCCGAAATCACAATCGCTATAGCGAGAGTAAGGGAAAACTGCCTATAAAAAATTCCTACTGGTCCCGAAAGAAAACTTACGGGCACAAATACTGCTGACATGACCAATGTAATCGCTACAATAGCTCCTCCAATTTCTTTCATAGCAGCAAGCGTTGCGTCTAAGGCATTTAATTTTAGATCATGCATTTTCACATGAACTGCTTCTACTACCACAATGGCATTGTCCACTACAATTCCAATCGCTAAAACAAGTGCAAATAAGGTCAGCAAATTGATCGAAAAACCAAATAATTGCATAAAAAAGAAGGTTCCTATCAAGGATACAGGCACGGCAATAGCAGGAATCAATGTAGATCTAAAATCCTGAAGGAAAATAAATACCACCAATGACACCAGCAAGAAGGCTTCTATCAGTGTTTTGATTACTTCAAATATGGAAGCATCCAAAAATCTGGAAACATCATATGAGACATTGTATTCCATTCCGGGTGGAAATGACTCCTCTTGAAGTTCTTCCATCTTATCTTTGATGTTTTGGATCACCTCTCTGGCATTCGAACCAGGTCTCTGCTTTATCATAATGGACGCTGAAGGCTTTCCATCCGTCATCGATACCATACTGTATTCCTGCGCATCAAAAACCACTTCTGCCACATCTCTCAATTTCAAAAGTGAACCATCCGGAAGCGCCTTCAAAGTAATATTTTCAAACTCCTCTTCCTGATTGAACTTCCCCGTATATTTCAAAACATACTGTAGGGCCTGTGGATCCCTATCGGATGCAATGCCAGACTTACCAGGTGCAGCCTCTACATTTTGCCTTCGAATTGCCTCTGTCACATCTTGAGGCGAAAGGTTATAAGCCACCAATCTATCAGGATTTAGCCAAATCCTCATCGCATAATCCTTGAATCCCATAATCTGTGCAAACCCCACACCATCGATTCGCTTCAACTCTGGCAGAATATTAATATCTGCAAAATTGTAAACAAATTTTTCGTCTTGCGTAGAGTCTGAAGTGATCAGATTGAGGTAAAGCAACATTGAATTCACTTCTTTTTCAGCTTGAACCCCTGCCCGAATGACCTCTTCCGGTAGTTCATCCAAAACAGTGGCAACCCGGTTTTGAACGTTCACGGCAGCTTGATCTGGATCAGTACCTACTTTAAAAATTATATTGATCATAGTAACACCATCATTGGTATTTACAGATGTCATATAACTCATCCCTGGCACACCATTGATGGCCCTTTCCAATGGTGTAGCTACCGCCTTGGCTAAAACTTCCGCATTAGCCCCAGTATACCTTGCTGTTACCATTACGGAAGGAGGTACGATTTCAGGAAATTGGGTAATTGGCAATGAAGTCAATGCCAGTAAACCCAAAAGCGTGATAAATATCGAAATGACCGTGGATAAAATCGGTCTCCTGATGAATAACTCTAGCATGGCTTAGGACTTTGTAGTTACCAAAGTATCATACACTTCTAACTCAGGTTTTATTTCAGGCATCACCTCCATACCATCCTTTACCTGTTGGATACCTTCATAGATGATTCTATCTCCAGGTTCAAAACTATCCGCTATGTAGAATAGGCCAAACCGCTGAATTGGTTTAAAGCTTCTCACTCTCACCGTATTGTTCTTATCCACGATATACACATAATTGTAATCTTGAATCTCAAAAGTGGATTTTTGAGGAATCAAAAAGATACCTTCCATAGATTCACTCATTTCAACTTTTCCCGTAGACCCATGTTTGATCAACTGATCTGGATTAGGGAAACGTACCCGAAAAGCAATCGAACCAGTGCCTTGCTCAAAATCGGCTTCCATCGTTTCAAGTTTACCTGTATACTCATAATAAACTCCATCTGATAAAATCAAGGAGACTTCTTGATCATCTAAAGTGTCATTTTCGATTTTATCTCGCATGTATTTCAAATATTCATTCTCCGTGACCTTGTAGTAGGCAAAAATCTCCGAGATATCAGTAATGTTGGTTAACAAATCACCAGCAGTGACCAAGCTTCCTGTTTTATAGGGAATTCTATCAACTATTCCATCAAATGGAGCTTTAATCGTAGTATAAGACAATCCGGTACGTGCATTTTTTAACATAGATTCTGCCTCCGAAATCGCAGATTCGGCTACAGCTTTTTTTGACAAGGCCAACTGATATTCGGATCTGGCAATGATGTTCTTATCTACTAAAACCTTTAAACGGTCAACTTCCAACTGTGCTGCTTGTGCTTCTGCCCTTGCTTGGAATAAGCGTGCATTGGCAGAATTAACCATTTCATTATATTCATTGGAAGTTAATTGAAAGAGATTTTGTCCTTTTTTCACAAATTGACCTTCGTCCACATAAATGCGGTCCACAAAACCTTCAACTTTGACCCTGACTTCCACAAACTGTACTGCCTGAATATCACTCACATAGGTTTTTGGAAGGGTGATGCTCATTGGCTGAAGCTCTAATGTAGGAACCTGGACAAGTGCTTGATTTTGATTTTTACTATTGCTATTACTACAAGCATGGAGATTCAAGAGGGCAATGAACATTCCCAATTGACTCCAAATAGGAAGCCTGTAAGTTCCTATTCGAACATTAAAGAAATTGGTTTTCATAAATAAATGAATTGTGAATAATCTTTCAGAGAAAGTTACTGAAGGGTTTATTGCAAATAAAAGAAGGAGGAAAAGCCTCTAATCAAGGGGCATTGGCGGCAATGGATTTGCCAATCAAAAAATCAAGACTTGAAAATATGTCCAGCGGAATATATG
Organism: Cecembia sp.; assembly: GCF_007126775.1. Classification (GTDB taxonomy): domain Bacteria; phylum Bacteroidota; class Bacteroidia; order Cytophagales; family Cyclobacteriaceae; genus Cecembia. The sequence continues at coordinate 6,034 of NZ_SLAP01000092.1, forward strand.
CAACTGATGGGAGCGAGGGCTTTGATAACCTCAATGCCTCAGAAACAAAATCAAAAACACTAAGTACGATGATTCGTTGAATCTTTAATGATTGGGTAGAGCTTGATCTTGAGATCGATGTAGGGAAATCCACATAATCGAAATCAACTTCATTTAAAAATTCACCTGTATACTCTATATCCTGTTCTTCTTCAAATCCATCAAAAACAGCCAACACTACAAAAAACATAGCCATTGCCAATGCAATCATGCGTAGGATTTGAGTTGAATATGGTATAGCTTGTTTCACGATACAAAAGTAGTCAAATTTCGAACCAAAAAATCTTTTTTCAATAATCTAGGAAAAATAATGTTTTGATTTTTTTAAAAGGTGATAAACTCAACAAATTACTTGATTAAATCACTTGATGAGTCTATCAGCATCGTTTATTATTTCATACTCAAATCCCAACCGAAGAAATTGAGCTCTATGACTAAGCCTGATGGTTTATCATTGCCTTCGTAGGGAGGTAACACCCCTGTGCAAAACAATGATAGTTCCCAATCCCACAATTAAAATAAGCAAACTCCTTTTCATCCCATTGATCTGCTAAATTAATACCCGATTGCGTACCAAAATTGAAATCAAAGGTTTCTGATATTCGAAACTGCTTTTGGATAGAAGGCATCAAAATCTTACTCGGTCATTATTTCAATGTCCTGAAAAATAACATCTTCCAAATCTTCAAACTGATCACATTCCGACAAAAAAGTGAAAACTGTCACGAATATTACAGAGATTGTATTTATAAGGCTTTTTCTACTTCGAATTGTTTGGATCATATGTTATCAGAACTGAATATACCTATATAAAAAACCCCACAAATTTCATAAAAAAAGGTTCTAAACTCCAATTAAAATAAATCCACACCCGATTTCAGTATTTTTTTACAATTTTTGTTATTTCAATTTAGATTTTGAAGTAAATGAAGAAAGATATTCGGATCATATATATGGGTACTCCTGAATTTGCTGTACCCGCCTTGGAGAATTTGGTAAATGGGGGCTGGAATGTAGTGGCCGTGATTACAGCGCCTGATAAACCTAAAGGAAGAGGTCAGAAGATGATCCCATCTCCAATAAAAGAAGCCGCTCTACAGTTTAACATTCCTATATTACAACCAACTAACCTGAAATCACCGGAATTTTTAGCCGAGCTGACATCATACCAAGCAGACCTTCAAATTGTGGTCGCTTTTCGTATGCTGCCTGAGGTGGTTTGGAACATGCCACCACTTGGCACATTCAATCTTCATGCTTCTCTCCTTCCGGATTACCGGGGCGCAGCACCCATCAACTGGGCCATCATCAATGGTGAAAAAGAAACAGGAGTGACTACCTTTTTCCTAAAGCATGAGATAGATACTGGAAATATAATTTTTCAGGAAAAAGAACCCATACTTGAGGAAGACAATCTGGGAAGTTTATATGAGAGGTTAATGAAAAAAGGTGCCTATCTAGTATTGAAAACAGTTCAATCTATCGCTTCGGAGGAAGTCATCCTCAAGCCGCAAGATGAAAGTCGGGCAAAACACCATGCCCCTAAAATCTACAAAGAAACCTGTGAAATAGATTGGCAAAAATCTGCTGTGGAGATCCATAATTTAGTGAGGGGTTTGTCTCCCTATCCAGCAGCATATACAAGTATAGATGGAAAAAACTGCAAAATATTTAAAACCAAATTTTTCGAAGACGATATTACTGGTCTCAAAGCCGGTGAGTATCAAAGTGATGGGAAAACTATTCTTAAATTTCAAACAGGAAAAGGACAGGTACATGTTCTGGAAATTCAGATGGAGGGCAAAAAAAGACTTTCAATTGATGAATTTTTGAGGGGCTATACACTTTTAAATAAGAAATAAAGCATTTTGAACCTATTAATTAGGTTTTGGTTATGGCTTTTAATTCATTTTTACTAATTTGAGGGTAAATTTTAACCCAACATAAAAATGAAAAAATTAAGCTGTTTTTTATTAGCCTTCTTTTTACTTACAACGACTTTTGTAGATGCCCAGATTATGCGAAGACTCAGAGATGCTGCTGAAAGAGGAGTGAGTAGAGCAGTTGAAAAAAGAGTGGAGTCTGAAATGGAAAAGGTTGCCCAAAGGCAACTGGAGAAAGTTTTTGGACAAATTTACGGGCCTGAAGGAATGCCAGGCGTAGATTGGGAAAAAATATTGGGTGGAATAAGTGCTGACGTTCCGGTAGCTGACAGTTATGATTTCACGGGCTATACTGTCATGGAAATGACTGGGAAAGATGAAAAAGGCAGGGATATAGATGCTAACCGTATCAAATCTTTTTTATCAGATTCTAAAATGATTATTGGAATGGAGATAGCACTTCAGGAAAAAAATAAAAATGAAGGGGTCTCCATTTTGATTTATGACCTGGAAAGAAATGCTTCTATTATTCTTTTTGAAAATGAAGGAGAAAAAGCCAGAATGGCCTATGGCTTTGACTTTGAAAAGATAGCCGAAGGAATAGAAATTGATGAGGATGAGGCTGAAATCGATTTTTCGGGAGAAAATTTCAATTTTAAGAAGACTGGAAATACCAAGACAATTTTAGGTTATGCCTGCGACGAATATGTTGTGGATGATGAAGAGGGAAAGGCCACTTATTGGATAAGCCAAAAACCCATACAGGGCACATCTGGTTTTTGGGGAGAAAGCAATCCATTTTTAAATGCAAAGATGAAAGGTGAGAATATGGATTACTTCAAACAAATGCCCCAAGGAAATTTACTGGATATGATATTTGAGAGCAAAACTGATAAAAGTATCATCCAAATGACAGTCGTTGAAATCAATGAAAATGACAAAAGGAGTTTTGTGATGGCAGATTACCCCAGCGCTTTTGCAGGTATGCAAGAAAAGTAAATTTGAAAGCAGCCCCACGAAGACATTTTACTTGAGGCTGCTTTTTTATCATTGTTAGATTTTCATCCTCAATGAAACCTTGGTATCTTGGCGCTTAAAATCAATCACCTTGAAAATATCAATCATAGTTGCCAAAGCCAAAAATGATGTCATTGGAAAAGACAATGAGCTTATCTGGAAATTATCATCAGACCTGAAGCTTTTTAAAAAATTAACTACTGGCCATCACATCATTATGGGAAGGAAAACCTACGAATCCGTAGGAAGACCATTACCTAACAGGACTTCTGTAGTAGTCACAAGAAATAAGGAATACAGCTTACCAGAAGGCCATATAGTAGCTCATTCTCTCAAAGAGGCAATCCAAGTATGTATAGGCAAACAATTATCTCAGGTTTTTATTATAGGTGGTGCTGAAATCTATAAAGAAGCTCTGCCAATTGCTGATGAACTTTTCATCACTCATGTAGATGCCTCTCCTGAGGGAGATGCATTTTTCCCGTGCATTGACACAGACATTTGGCATGCAATATCTACCGAGCATTATGAAAAAGATAAAAACAATCAGTACAGCTTTGACTTTGTGATATATAAAAGAAACCCAAAATGATTCAAAAAACCATATGGATCACGGGTGCCTCCTCAGGTATAGGTGAGGCACTGTTTAAAGCGTATGAAAAGAAGGGTGACAAACTTATAATCTCTGCAAGAAATGCTGCTGCCTTACAGATGTTAAAAGAAAATGCATCTTATCCTGAAAGGGTACATGTATTGCCTTTGGACCTGAATGAAGTATCCAGTTTTGAAAGGAAATGCCAAGAAGCCATAGAAGCTTTTGGAAGAATAGATATATTGATCAATAATGGAGGTATAAGTCAACGTTCACTTGCTTTAGAGACCTCATTGGAGGTAGACCGGAAAATAATGGATGTTAATTTTTTTGGCACCATCGGACTCAGCAAAGCTATTTTACCTCACTTTATTGCCAATAAATCCGGTCATTATGCTGTGGTAAGTAGTTTGGTCGGAAAATTTGGATCACCGTATAGAACTGCATATGCAGCTTCCAAACATGCGCTACACGGCTTTTTTGATTCATTGAGGGCTGAGCACTACAAGGACAATATCGATGTAACCTTGATTTGTCCAGGATTCATTAGAACCAAAGTATCAATCAATGCATTGACAGGGGATGGTTCGACCTTAAATGAAATGGATGAAGCTCAGGATAAGGGAATGGCGCCAGAAAAATGCGCCCGTCAAATTTCTAATGCCATTGAAAAAAAGAAAGAGGAAGTACTCATAGGAGGGAAAGAGAAATATGCTGTTTACCTTAAACGTTTCTTTCCTGGTATTTTTTCTAAAATATTAAGAAGTGCCAAAGTTCGCTAAATCATAATTAATACTTTCAATATCATCGAAATACGGGATGGCCCCATACAAAGAATTAAAAGCAGAAATATTATCCATTGGAGACGAGTTACTCTACGGGCAGATTATTGACACCAATAGCCATTGGATCAGTCAGGAATTGGATAAAATTGGCATCCGGGTTGTAAGAAGAACGACTGTTGGGGATAATAGAGATTCTATTTTGGAGGCTTTCAGGAGTGCAGAGGAAAGAGTTGACGTCATTCTCATGACAGGGGGATTAGGGCCTACAAATGATGACCTTACCAAACCTCTTCTGGCAGAATATTTTAATTGTGAAATTAAATTGGTTCCAGAAGCCCTGGATGCCGTTAGAAGTTTTTTTGAAAAAAGAGGAAGGGAACTTACTCCGATCAATAAACTTCAAGCGCACCTTCCAACAAAATGTACGTATATACCCAATGAGTTGGGAACAGCGCCCGGGATGTGGTTCCACGAGAAGGGTAAAGTATGGATGTCTATGCCTGGGGTACCACATGAGATGAAAAAACTGATGATTGATCACGTAATTCCGAAAATAAAAGAAATCTACACCCTACCACACATTTACCATAAAGTAATCAAAACTGTTGGTATAGGGGAAAGTTGGTTATCTGAATTGATCAAGGATTGGGAATTGAATCTTCCTAAACATATCAAATTGGCCTATCTTCCTTCCCTTGGACAGGTCAAATTGAGATTAACCGCATTTGGTGCAGAAATGAGTAAGTTGAAAGATGATGTAGAAAAAGAAATTGAAAATGTAAAGCCTTTGATTGAAAAATACATATTTGGATATAACCAGGAAAAACTGGAAGAGGCAATTGGTAGGCTGCTGAAATTACAAGGAAAAAATGTAGCTTTTGCAGAAAGCTGTTCAGGCGGGTATATTTCTCATCTTGTCACTTCCATACCAGGGTCCAGCGAATATTTTCAAGGAGGAATCATCCCCTATCACAATGTATTTAAAAATGAAATTCTAGGAGTAGAAGCAAATATTCTTAAAGAAAAAGGTGCTGTTAGTCAAGAGACAGTAATTCAGATGTCAGAAAATGTGAGAAAAATGTTCAATGCGGATTTCGGGCTTGCCAGTAGTGGAATTGCCGGCCCAGGAGGAGGTTGGGCAGAAAAACCTGTAGGTACTGTTTGGATAGCCTGCGCGATGAAAGAAAGGACTATTTCGAAAAAATTACAGTTAACTCAGGATAGAATGCTGAATATTCAATTGACAGGTGTAGCAGTACTGAACCTTCTCAGACAATCAATTGAAGGAAAAACAGAATAAAAATTCTATTAATCAATTTTGTATTGGTTAAAATAAAATATAATTTTAAATCTCAGAAATAAACCCAATTAAATAATATTAGTATGGCGACTGTAGAAATGCTAATGCCCAAAATGGGTGAAAGTATCATAGAAGGAACAATTCTCACTTGGTTAAAGAAAGAAGGAGACCCCATCGAACAGGATGAATCAGTACTTGAGGTTGCTACTGATAAAGTAGACACAGAAGTACCCGCCACGCATGAAGGTATTCTCAAGAAAATTCTGGCCAAAGAAGGTGAGGTCATTGCAGTAGGTGCTCCCATTGCCATCATAGAAACCGAAGGAGAAGAAAGCACCCCCAATGGAACATTGAAGCCAGATAAGGATGAAAAAGAGTCTCTGATTGCTGCTGCTCCCTCACAAACACAAACTGTGTTAGCAAACCCTACCCAAATCGAAATCAAAGAGGGAGATGATCGCTTTTATTCCCCTTTGGTTCTCAGTATTGCCAAAGAAGAAAAGATCAATAGGTCGGAACTTTCAGGAATCCCGGGAACTGGAAAGGATGGTAGGGTTACCAAACAGGACATGTTGAACTATTTGAGAGATAGGAAAAAGCAGACAGCATTTGACAGTAGACCAGTTTCTTCTGGCTCTCAAAGTACTTTGCAAGCAGTACCTGCGCGTGTCGAGCTTAGCATATCTGCAGAGGATGAAATAATTGAAATGGATCGCATGAGAAAGATGATTTCTCAGCGCATGGTGGATTCCAAGAGAATTTCCCCCCATGTTACTTCCTTTGTAGAAGCTGATGTGACCAATATCGTATTATGGAGAAACAAAATAAAAGACACCTATAAAAAGAAAGAAGGCGAACCCCTTACATTTACCCCTTTCTTCATTCAGGCAGTTGCTAAGGCCATCAAAGATTTCCCAATGATCAATATTTCAGTGGATGGCGATAAAATCATCAAGAAAAAAGACATCAATATAGGGGTAGCGGTAGCTCTACCCACAGGAAATCTCATTGTACCTGTCATCAAAAATGCAGATCAATTCAACCTTACCGGCCTGTCCAAAAAAATCAACGATCTTGCAAGTAGGGCCAGAAACAACAAATTATCTCCTGACGAATTGAGTGGTGGCACGTACTCTGTTTCAAATGTGGGCAGCTTTGGAAACACCATGGGCACTCCGATTATCATGCAGCCTCAAGTAGCTATCCTTGCCGTGGGAGCCATTCAGAAAAAGCCTGCTGTATTAGAATTACCAACCGGAGATGTAATTGCCATTAGGCACAAAATGTTCCTCTCCCATTCCTACGATCACCGCGTAGTCGATGGATCTTTAGGAGGCATGTTTGTCAGAAGAGTGGCTGACTACCTAGAAGCATTTGATTTGGAAGCGGAATTATAAAAAAAGAGGCTTAGGCCTCTTTTTTTGTGGCTTTCTCTCTATACCGTTCTTTGATAATTTTGGCTATATCATGGATACTGACCGGCTTGGTCAAGTAATGCTCCATTCCGGAATCCATGGCATTTTCCACATCCTCTCTAAAGGCGTTTGCGGAAAGTCCTACAATCATAGTAGAAGACCTGTCTATTATTTTTCTAATTTCTCGGGTAGCATCTAGCCCGTTCATCTTGGGCATTTGTATATCCATGAAAACCAAATCAAAAGACATATTCCTCTTTACCAGTTCCACAGCTTCCAATCCATTTCTTGCCACTTTGACCTCATATCCCAATTGCTCCATAAGCATTTTCATAAACACAAGGTTGGTCTTATTGTCTTCAACAAGAAGTATTTCCAAAGGACAGTGAAGAGCCATTCCCTGTAACGCAACCTCCTCATCGTCCAATTCAAAAATGTTTCCATTGCCAGTTTCTTCATAACTGCTCACCAATGTGCCAAAAACGGAGAAGCTGAACGTGGATCCTTTTCCTAAGACACTCTCTATTTCAAGTTCACCTCCCATTAATTCTATCAACTTTTGGGAAATGGCAAGTCCAAGACCTGTCCCCTCGAATTCCCTGGTATTGCTGCCATCAATTTGCACAAAGGGTTCAGTCAGCTCGGAAATCCTCCCTTCAGGAATACCTTCCCCATCATCCTTTACCACAAAGTGTAACAATATAGTATCTTCCAAAAAGGATTCTGTTGATATCCTTACATCTACATTCCCTCCTTTTGGTGTGAATTTGATAGCGTTGCCAACAATATTCATTAAAATTTGGCCCAACTTTTCCTTATCCAAACGAACATATCCCGGCATTAAGGGATCGAAATGATAAGAAAATTTAATTTCCTTCTTGTCAATTATTCCTGAAAAAATTTTAAAAATCCGGATGATTTCATTGCTTACATGGAAAACTGAAAATTTTAATTCTAACATCCCGGATTCTATTTTCGAATATTC
>NZ_SLAP01000041.1 GCF_007126775.1 Cecembia sp.
AGTAAGGTCCATACAGGCACTACAGAGGTGCTTGGGATACCTGGAGGAATAATCGACTTCCTGCTGACATATCGGACAATGCTGCTGCTTTTCCATAAGACTCACTTTTTCTTCCTTTACCAAAGTTCCCGAAAAGAATGAGGATAAAAAAATAATTGTCATCAATTGTCGGAATAAGAGGGAGCGTTTTTTGAACCATTTAGGGGTTTAGGAATTAAGGGGCTCATTATTAATAGCTACAAAGGCGCTAAGGCAGGAAGGTTTTTATGGAAAACCAACCAATAATCAATCTCCAATCGAGAGTAAATAAGCCGTAAATCCAATCAGCATCGCCACTGCATAAACTGCTCCGATAGCCAGGCCCGTCTTGCCCGCATTGAATTTTTTGACTTCAATCTTCCCAATGTCTTCCAGCCTGATCGAAGTAAGATCAGATTTGCTGCCCCCGGCCTGAAAGCCTCTTAAAATCCCATTCTCTATAGTCACATACTCCAAATCCGTGGCCCTGCCACTTATTTTTTCATATATTTTGATGGCATCACCCGGTTTTAATTTTTGAACCTGTTCGGAAATGGGGACATCGGCAGCCCTTGGTGCTACCCGCTTGAGGTCTTTATAAGTCTTACATGAACTGCCCATGATAATGATGAAGAGCAAAACTCCAATCAGACGGAAATTTTTCATAAAGTGCAGGACTGAAGGTTGATAATAAAAATAAACTTTTCCGGTCAATTTCGAATCAAACTAAAGGAAAATATTGGATCAGCCACAAAGGCGGAAAGAATTAATGTGTAGTACCATTGCGTACATCTTGGCAAAAAAATGGTTGACGCAGATACATCCTCATTCATCCTATTCATACCGCTTTGCGGGACAAGTTCCGTGGTTAAAAAAATTCATTCAAATCTTCAAGTAGAAATACTGCCACCAACGGATTAAAAATCCACAGTATCGCTTTACGAAATGGCAAATTTCGATTTGGGAAGCCTCCCCATTATTAGCGGTTAATTATGAAATCGGCCAACGAACAAAACCAAATTTATCCATACATTTTTAACCAAGGAAGGCCTTGCTATCATCCCAACAAAACACGAAATTTCAGTCAGTTAAACCCCTCCCTATGAAAAGGTTACTGGCAATAGTCATGACCCTCGCATTCAGCTGCTCTGAAAAGGAAGAGACGCTGAACTCCAAGCTATTGGGCGCATGGGAAGCTGCCTACTTTGCTGAGGACCTAGGCTTTGAATCAGTGAATAGGTATATTTTTCTTTCTGACGGATCCTATTTCTATGAATGGGGATACCGGGTTTTAGGGGAAACAGAAATGACAGGATACCATAACATTTGGACTGGCATTTACCTGACTGCTGGAGACCAACTTTCCTTACAGACCCTCCGGGTTTTTTCTCCTCCCAACATGGTGACTCAGCCACCCTTTGTTCCCAAAGATCAATTGGAAGAAAAATCGGTTTCCCCATCTGAAACAAATCGATTCCAATTCCAAATTAGTTATGACCGTTCTACACTCACGGTCCGCCACTCACAGATGGACATGGATGGGGCTACTTTTCAAAGGGTGGATGAATAGAAGTTATATGCCGATATTTTTAATAAAAAATGGCTTCTATTGGGACATTTGGTATCCGTCATGCGTCAAGGTTTAGGAATTAACCTTCAAGCCATGAAAAAACCAATACTTTTCCTCTCTCTTTTTTTCGTTTTGAATTCCTGTGTGGAAAATGACATACTGACCCTGGAAGCCGGGGAGTTTCCCTTAGGTTCTTGGACGGTTAGCGACTGGCAGGAAAATGGATTTACCCTCGAAAGGGCGGACCCACTTCCTGAAAACACAATGGGCTATGTATTTCGGAGAAACGGCAAATTGGTCAACCGAACCTATTCTGGCTGGTGTGCTACCCCTCCAGTCGTCATGGCCGATTTCGATGGCAAATGGAGGTTGCAGGGGGAAGTTTTGATACTGGAAATGCGTTTCTGGGGAGGGACCATCTTTGAAGAATGGAAAATCCTTGGTTCAGATCCGCAGAGCGTAACCATTGAGCGGTTGAAATCCGAAGTTGAATTTGATACGTAAACTTAGAATTTATTGATAAGGTGGGAAATTCGGCTTTGATAAAACTAATTTTTTAAAAAATATGCCTGTATTGCTATTCAATCCCCTTTTTTATGAAAAAGTCATTGCTTTTCCTGGCTCCATTTCTCCTGTTGTTTTCCTGCATGGATTCAGAAGAAAGCCTTTCCCCCCAGCTATTGGAGGGGATGTGGGTAAGTAAAACGGTAGAAGAAGACATTACTTACGATTACTTGTTCAAATTTCATCCTAATGAAACATTTGAAAGTTATGTGGTAATAAAAGAAATCGAAGGAGAAAATTATCTCGGAATTGAAGAATATGTCACAGGAAACTTTAGCATCAGGGATGGTATTTTATTTTTATCCAACAGAAGGTTTTTTTATCCTGAAAATAAATTCAATCCCAATCCTGAGGCCATGATTGAAAAAGACAGCAGAATAAAACGCGCTAACAAAAAAATGGCATTGACTTTTGAAAACAATAAGGAGGTATTGGTTATGGCTTTTGCAGGTTATGATGCAGAAGGGCTAAATGAAGAAGAATTGGTTATGGTTGAGGTCATTCCATTTAGTTACACATTTCAAAGGATTACGGATTACGATTTTAATCCTTAATAAGGTAATAGGATAGCCGCTCAGGCATATAGATTAATTGTGAAAAAAGCTGCGCCCCTCGCAAAAAACCCCTGCGGCCTTTGCGGTAAAAATTAATTGGTTTCACGCATGATGATCCTCATTCATCCCCATCTTTCCTCCGCGGGGGCTTTGATAATTTCAGATCGGTCCTTCAGACCTTATGGGAGGTATACGATTCCCTTACCAGGGACTTCATCCCGGGCTGGCACTGATCGGCCTTTCAGGCCTGATCCTCCATGCATAGAAATGTCTGAATATCGAATACGAATTCATTACCATAAAATCTTTGCAGCCTGAGAAAGGCTACTCATTCCAAGCATTATTCTTCATTGATGAATAAGGTTCGAATTTTAACCCTTATTACTAAAAAATACGGTTCATAAAAGCCTAAAAGGCTGTACTTTGACAACCCAGACTGCAGCATGCGGAAGTCCGGGATAGCAGAACTCCCCAAAATCCACCTTAAGACGGCTCCAAAGCCACCTTATAAATCTTCACGAAATCCTCCTCCTCATCCAAGTTCACAGGGGCTAAAAACCACAGATACCCATCACGATACAACCACTGCCTGTCACTCAGATCCTTAGACAAAGTGAACTCCCTCATAAAATTTCCCTCCAGATCCCTAACCATCAAGCGGGGTGGATAAGCTTTCCGAACCTTGGCTTGAAATTCCGGCCAAGCTAAGTTTTCAAACTTATCACGGTCTGCTTCAGGCACACCGGGAAAAAAGGTAATCAGGATAAATTGCTCCGTAACTTTGATATTTTCCATAAAGCCTGAATAGGAATCCGGATTGATCATCCTAGGGTCTGCTTTGTTGAAATCCATGCCCTCATTGAAGGTATAATCCGGTATCTCTAATGCTACCCTTCTGATCTTTTCATAGGGCGGTTTAAGGTCGTGGATATGTAAAACGGGCTCCACCCCATGAACCCAGTAAATCCTCTCCTGATCTACGGCCAACTTAGGCATCATATGGGAAAGGTCATGTGCTTTACCATTCCTAAATACACTGTTTTCATCCAGTGGCATAAATTGCTCCACCTGTCTTTGCAGCGTATCAAACCATACCAAGCCCCGGTAATGTTTATAAAAATCAGAGGTATTATTGGGATAAGCTCCTCTGCCATGTCCTACGGAAAGAATTTTATCCCCAATCCAGAAAAATTCCATATCTGCAGCCATCCTTCCTGAAAAGGCAGGAAGTTGACT
>NZ_SLAP01000032.1 GCF_007126775.1 Cecembia sp.
AATTTTAAATAATATTTTCTTATTTTTCAAAATATGATTCTAATATAAACCTATTTTTGATAATTATACAATTATTTTATAGATATAGGTTTATTTTTATATCAATAGATTTTCACACTGTATATTGGATGTTTTTACAACTTGAAAGAAAAATTGTAAAATAGAATTGGAATTTATTGCAATCTATAATTGGCATCAAAGGATGGGAGTTTGAATCAATAATTTTTCCATTAGAGTAAATTCCTACCCCATGAATGTTTTATTTGTTAAATTGAGCACTATATACCAGTCAAACCAAAAGATTTAGATGTAATATTCATGGAAAAGAAAAAACCAAATCAAGAGGTTTTCAGCCTGTATGACGATTATTGCCACAACAGAATAGAAAGAAGAGATTTTGTAAAAAAACTCTCAGCATTTGCTGTGGGAGGCTGGACGGTTTCAGAATTGATGAGCTATCTTCTCCCAAATTATGCCGCTGCAAAGCGATTTGAAAGAAATGATTCCCGGTTGAAATCAGAATTTTTGGAATACAATTCTCCAAAAGGAGCTGGTAAAATGAGGGGCTTACTAAGCAGAGCAGCTGGGAGCAGTGAAAAGCTACCTGGAATAATCGTTATCCATGAAAACAGAGGTCTTAACCCCTATGTAGAAGATACAGCCCATCAGGCGGCCCTTGATGGATTTATTGCTTTTGCTCCTGATGCCTTGACCCCTTTTGGAGGTTACCCTGGTACAGATGATGAAGGAAGAACGCTGCAGGCTCAAAGAAACAGGGATGAAATTCTCGAAGACTTTATAGCAGGCTATGAAATGCTAAAAACCCATCCCGAGTGCAATGGGAATGTAGGTGTAGTTGGATTTTGTTTCGGAGCATGGGTATCCAATATGATGGCCGTTAAGGTTCCAGATTTGAAAGCAGCGGTACCTTTTTATGGCGGACAGGCTCCATCTGAAATGGTGCCTTCCATTCAAGCCCCATTACAGTTGCACTTTGCAGAATTGGACACCCGAGTGAATGAAGGTTGGCCAGCCTATGAAGCAGCACTTAAAGAACATAACAAATCCCACGAAGTATACTTCTACCCTGCCGCCAACCATGGTTTCCATAACCATTCTACCCCCCGCTACGATAAAGAAGCCGCTGAATTGGCATGGTCAAGAACCATTGAATTCTTTCAGAAACATTTGAAAGCTTAATTATCAGATGTGAAATCACCAAATCCCAATTGAACCAAACTTGCGTTCAGTTGGGATTGATTTTTTCTAACCCTTGAAAGATCCACCAGTTCAACCTTTCTAAAATCAATGGGATGACTTTCACTCTGGAGGGAAATAAATCCAGAAGTCAATGGCTTTCCATCGACCTTCACTTCCGGGTCAAATGGATTTACATTGCCTCCACCAATCTGAGGTTTTCCATAGCTCAATACGGATTTCCCTTCCAAAATATGATGCACTATAGAATCCCCCAAAACCAAAAATTCAGCAGTAACCCAATCTTCTCCGTGGTAGGTCTTTGAACTTGAATTGACACAATGGGGAGTGAACAATTCTCCATCCATAATCACATGCGTTCCTGGCGTACACAGGTTACTGGTAGGTCTTTCATTTTCCCCATCACCACCCAAAAGCTGTCCTTCAACACAAATGGGGAAATCTTGTTCTTTCAGCATGCTATTTGGATCCTGACTATGTAACATAGCACCTGAATTTCTAAGTGCCCAACCTTCTCCCCCAGGAGCTTGTTCACCGACAAAACGATATTCCACCCGCAGCAGGTAATGGGAATAAGGTTCCTTGTAAAAAATATGACCATACTGCTGATCAAAAGCTTCGTATCCGTCATATCTGACTTTCATCAAGCCATCCTCCACTCTAAAAGTATTGGCAAAATTCTCACCCAAATCATGTTTGGAAATCTTTATAAGCCAGTCATCCAAATCTTTTCCATTGAATAACTGTACCCATTCCATATTGGGATCTTTTTCATTTTCTTTTGGCCCAGTGCATCCCACAGTAGCCAGAAGCAATATCAGAGCGGTTATCTTGAACTTAATCACAGATTCATTCATCATAGTCATTTTTGTTTGAATTGAATAATGGCAAATACCGGTAAATGATCCGAATAAACAACATCGTTCATTATTTTGAATTCTTCCACTGACCACTCGGTATTTTTTGATAGCCAGATGTAGTCAATCCTTATTTCAGGCTTTTCAGTAGAGAAGGTATATGAGCTATCACCGAATAATAGGCCAGCATCATAAAAATGGGTACTCATTAAAGCATAGCCTTCCTCATCCGGTTCCAAATTAAAATCCCCGGCAACAATGACTGGATTTTCTGAGGATTTAAAACGCGCAATGATGGCTTTTACCTGAGCTGTTCTGTTTTCTTCAAATTCGTGGCAGAGGTGGGTCCCCGCAAAAGTCAGTGGTATTTCTCCTTTGTTTTTTGAATAGGCAATGGCCATACTTCTTCCTTCACCACCTTTAGGAATGGGAAGTTGGACGGCTTCAAAAGATGCGGAGCCCTTGCTTAATACTGCTTCTCCATAGCCGCCACCACTAAAATCAATGGCCTTGGCAAAGAATCCATACATTTTTGTTTTATTTGCCCAAATATCAGTTAGATCCAAGGCTTCCCCAACAAAGCTTGCTGTCCTATTGGTCATACTGTCCACTTCTTGCAAGGCTACAAAGTCAGGGTTTATCTCTTGGATAAAATCAGCCACTTCACACACTGTAGACTGGCCCATCGCGTACGGATTTTCGCCATGATAAATATTGTAAGAAAGGATGCGAAGGGTTTGCTGTGCCATTATATCCGTATTTAAAAAGACCAAAAATAGCAATAATTCTATAGCCCTGAACCTCATATTTCGTGGATTTTTATAGATGGATTATTCTTTATCTGACTTTTTATTGACCACATCTTCTAGCTTCTTTTGCATTTTTTTTAGGATTTCCATCTCTGATTGGGCTAAATTCCGTGTTTCACCAGGATCTTTCTCTGTCCAAAACAGTTGATCCTCCGGGTAAAAACCTGTCTCTATTTCAGTTCCCCATGGAACAATAGCAGGCCCATTATGTGCTGGGATAAACTTATAGCCCTCCTTATTGATCAAGGTCAGCACTCCCTGAATGGCTTCCTGTACCAATATGTCCCTTCCTAAAGAAGAGTCCCCCATGATAGCATCCCAATGATTTTCGCTATCTATTGCCTGTTCTTTATTGAAATCCAAATTCAAAAATCCGGCAAAAGATGCCAGTAAATCTACCTGACTGATCAATGCATCAGAAACACCATTTGATATTTTTTCCGGCCAGTGTACGATCATTGGAATTTTTGTACCTGCCTCAAAAGCACTGTACTTTCCGCCCCTCAATTTTCCTGAAGGCCTGTGATTGCCTATCTTTTCTTTGGCCCAATCCACATACCCATCATCCAGTACTGGTCCATTATCTGAAGTGAAGATAATGATCGTATTTTCATAAAGGTTAAGCTCTTTGAGCTTGCTTACCAACTCCCCTACTGACCAATCCAATTGGACAAGCACATCTCCCCTTGGTCCAAATTCGGTAGCCCCCTGAAACCTTTCATGTGCAATCCTAGGCACATGGATGTCGTGCGTCGAAAAATAGAGGAAGAAAGGGTTACTCTTATTTCTTTCCAAAAAAGCATGTGCTCTTATGAGCATCTCATCGGCGATGTCCTCATCTCTCCAAAGGGCTGATTCTCCACCTGTCATGTACCCTATCCGGCTGACACCGTTAACAATGGTCTGATCATGCCCGTGGGAATACATGGTGGTCAACAATTCCGGATTTTCACTGCCTGTAGGCCAATCACCAATTTTCTCCGCATAACTCACTTGAATAGGGTCATTATGATCGAGATTGACCACATGATGATTTTCCACAAATACGGTAGGCACACGATCTCCGGTAGCAGGTATCAGGAAAGCATAGTCAAACCCAATTTCCAAAGGGCCTGGACTTATTTTTCCATTCCAATTGGGACCTTCACCTTCCCCTAAGCCCAAATGCCATTTACCTACTACGCCAGACCGATAACCAGCGCGTTGAAATACGGAAGGCAAAGTTTCTACACCTGGTTTTATCAAAGCCAAAGCGTCTCCAGGAGCCACTCCCCTGCCCTTTGTCCTCCATGCATATTCTCCTGTCAATAAGGAATAGCGTGAAGGTGTACAGGTAGCGGAAGTAGCGTAGGCATTGGTGAACATCAAGCCCTCTGCTGCCAAAGCATCGATATTAGGGGTTTGGATTAAACCCCCATAAACCTGAATATCCCCATAACCAACATCATCCGTATAAATTAGAACCACATTGGGAAGAGCTTGATTACTCTCTTTTTCTGGAGAATTGCAGGAAAAGCTTCCTAAAACGATTAAAATTATTAACAGAAGATTTTTCATTGTCGCTATTTTCTTTAAAGTAAGCCATTTTTTGAAAAGTTAAAAACATAGACTGTCCAATGTTAGAGATAATATTCATAGAAATGATATTACATTCTGGAATTTGCATCAACCATTTCAGGAATTTTTAGTATGTTTTGGAGCTTAAAACTATAAATATGCCGTTTTATATTAGAAAAGGATTGAATTTTGGACCAATAAGGGTCAATCTTTCAAAAAGTGGGCTTGGGTTCTAATCAGGAGTCAAAGGAGCGAGGTTGGGTATCAATTCTCAGGGGAAAACCTATCTTCACGGCGGTAGGCATGGCCTTTATTATCGCAAAAACCTTGGCAGTTTGCGGAAAAACGGGACAACGCTGCAAGGAACATATCGCAATCTAACGGAAACTGAGGAGATTTTTACCGATACTGGATTGAGCTATCCCGTTTTCAATACCCAAAAATCAAGTCTTCAAATTCCGGCACTGCCATATCCCGCCAATAAAAAGACTTTGTACCTTGGTGTGGGATTGATTATTGTAGCCTTAATTGTCAGCGTATTATGGTTAAAAATTTCATTGGGCATTGTTGGTGTAGTCCTGGTTTATAATCAAATGAAAACCCAAACGAAAGAGAATAACTTTTTAACAGCCTTATATACATTGGTTCATTTGGGACCTGAAGAAATGACAGGAGCAACCTGGAAGGACACAGTAGCCAAATTTTCTGAAAAAGACAGAATTGTATTGGCTTCGCAAGTCCTTCCTGCTTGGTTGGAAAAACAGATCCAAAAAGAGGAAATCATCACTTTGGATGAAATCAAGCAATTTCTCCCTGTATCTCCTGAATTGGTTACAGCTATAGCATTGGATACTTACAGAGATTTAGTGGCACAACTGATTTCAGATCACCAATTAACCAGTACAGAAGAATCCTTCATTCAAGAAGTGGAAAGCAAGTGGAACCTTCCACAAGAAGCCTTCACTGAAGAACAAAAATTGATAAGCCAATTTAAAAACCTTAGGGAAATACAATTCCAAGGGCTTCCTGAGGTCAACTTTACCAGGGATTTGGTAAAAGGAGAAAAGCCATTTTTTGAAGGAGAAGGCAGGTTGCTTAATTTGAGGACTTTAAACACCTGGCAGCAGGATAGGGTACGTTATAAAGAAATGGGCTATGTTTTGGATATGGAAGGAAGGCTAAGGATCAGCAATCGTGTCCTGGAAATACAGGATGAGCAAAATACCAGAACCTATGCCATCCGCCTAGTAGATGACATCCATCTTTCCGTAGAAGAAGGCGTAGTTGAGGTGTTTTTATCCAACCGAAAAAATCCTTTGGTAATCAGCAGCCCATTGCTTTTTGAATTCGCCGGTATTTTAAACAGGGTAAGTGAAATGGAGGATTGATTTATTTTAGGCCAAATGGCTTTGTAAACCTAGCCGCTTAAAAAGATTAGCCTCGGATACACCAATTTTCACTGATACATTCGTGGCAATGAGAAATTATTTTACCAATCTTCACTTGCCAATAAAAATACATGTTTGGCTGCGGCTATCATATTGGGAATGGAAGCCCATTCATCAGGATACCCTCTTTGACCTCCTCTATCCCCTCCTAAACCTATCGCTGACACTCCTCCAGCAATGGCAATATTCATATTGCTGCTACCCGCATTGGACATATTCGGCTCAAATCCCAAATGACGGCTGATTGCCATAGACTTTTGCACCAGAGGAGACTCCAAAGCACCCTCCAACTGCCCGCCCGGGGTGATTTGAATGGGCTCTAATCGCAGTTCAATATTGGTCTCCTCCCCTACTTCTTCCAAAATAGTCAATACTTTTTGCTCCATTTCTGCCAAAGTTTGATTATTCAAACTCCGCAAATCCAGAGAGAACCAACCGCTTTCCGGTTTATGATTGAATACCTTCCCGCTTTCAATCATGGCAATATTGATTACTGTTCTGTCTTCCTTATAATTAAGTTTAAATATCCTATCAATAGCTTTGGCTAAGGCCTGATTTACATTGGGTAGGCCTCCACCCAAGGAATGCCCGCCCGGCCCTTTGGCATATGCCTTATACCAATGGATTCCCAAAGCCCCATAGCTGATCCTTCTACCATCTCCCAAAATATCCACAAAACCAACAGCCTTACTTTTATATGCTTCAAATACAGCATGCATTCCCTTTAGTCCTGTTTCTTCCTGTGCAACCGCGGCAAAAACAAGGGTATATTTTGGTTTGATACCTGATTCAATCAAAGCTTCGGCTGCCAGCAACATGGCTACGGTAATGGAACTGGTATTGGTACCTGGACCTATTACACGGTCTCCATCGATATAGGGTAAACTATTTATATTTTTTTGATGGATGGCGACTGTTTCCAAGTCATCCAATGTACTGATAAAAACCAAACAGCTATCAGACTTTCCGGGAATAATACCCAATGCATTGGGCATATCATCAACTTGAACTTCTGAAATACCCACAGCTTTCATAAGCTGGGCGACTTTTTCCGCCCTTTCATTCTCCTGGCCGGAAGGACTGATGATTCCACCGACTTCCTCCAACATTTCCGCTGCCTGCTGAGATTTGGATGCAATCATCTTCATTCCCATCTCTTGTTGAAAACTTAGATGAGGCTCCTGTCCATAAACAACATGAACACAAATATTTTGTCCAAGTAGGAGGAAGAAAAAAACAATCCAAAAATTTAACTTCATAGAATTCTTTTTTCAAAATGATCCATTGAAATGAAATATAAAAAAAGCTGTCGGAAAAACCGACAGCTTTTAATTTATAAATTATTGATAAGGATCAGTTCCCGATATAATCATCCCAGTTCAACTCAGACTGAGGGTGAGGGAACTGTGTAAATACCGTTCCACCGTCAAAACTGACATCAATCTCGTTGAGCTTATTGTACCTTCTGGCATCAATCCAACGGTGACCCCAAGGCTCTAACCAAAGAGAATACCTTCTCTGATACAATATCTCATCAATCAGCGCATCTTGACCGGTACCACCGGTGTATTCTCCAATTCCGGCAGCATTACGGATAATGTTGATTGCCTCTACTGCTTGGGCAGTCTGGCCAAGATTGGCATGTGCTTCAGCTTTCAACAAAATCAATTCTTCATTTTTGATAAAAGGAATTGCCGCAGTATTGGTGGCCCAACGGCCATCTTGATGCGTACCCACCAATGGTCCAACATCTGTAGTTACCGTAACAGGAGCCACTGTTCTTTCAAAGAATTTATTAGCTACCCTTAAGTCACCAGGAGTAGCATCCCTTAAAACGGAAGGATGTACAACAATCATTGTGGTTACCAAAGCGTCAGGAACATAGAAAATAGGGTTGAAAACATCTGGCGGCGCACCATAAGGATGAGCAGGTCCTGCATTTAAATTACCATTAAGGTCCATGAAAGAACCTTCCAATGCTGATAAAACACCTGTCCAATCTTTCCTGTAAGCATTCAACCTTGCTGTTATTGCACGATTTACTTGCTTCAATCCTGCATTGGTATTGAAGCCTGCAAAACCTGATGTCAAAGTAAGTGGAAAATTACCTCCACCGGCAGCACTCAAATCTTGATCACCCTCATCCAATACCGATTTGATGAAATCAAGCGCTTGTTCGTAAGGGACAAAAGGACCTGGATTCAGTGGATCTGATACATCTATTCTGATACCATTTTGATAAACAAAATTTGCAGGAATCATAAACTGATAGCCCTTGATTGTTTTTGCGAGTCCGGATATTGCACTTCTATCCGTCTGTGATAAAGTTGCAGCATTCTCAGCAGCCGCAATCAGCACTTCGGCCTGCTTAATGGCTTGATAAGGTGAAGCATAAGAACCACCACCTGTAGCACCAAACCCAAAATAGGCCCTATCTGGAGTCCTACCTCCTTGACCCAACCAATCTGTTTGGAATCGTGGATCGGAAGCGTTCAAATACCAAACTTCCCTTCCAAAAGTACCCCACGCGGCAGTTACATTAAAGACATATGCCCTATGACGGGCTTCCAATCCTGTGATGAGAAATTGGATTTGTTCCCTAGATGCGTTATTGCTGACACTCTCAACCGAAGGATTGTTGGGATCAATTATTTCATCTAATTGTAGTGGATTACAAGCGAACAAACTGATTGCTGCCAAAGCCACTGTTCCGATATATTTTTTTATTGTTTTCATAATGATCAGCTTTGGATTTTAGAAATCAATGGTTATGTGAAAGAAGACCCTTCTTGGTGTTGGGTATGGGGTTATATCCACATTGTTGGCAATTGCCTGGGCTCCAAAAGTGGAAGTCTCAGGGTCATAACCTTGATAGTTTGTAAATAGGAAGGCATTATTCATAGAAGCGCCCAATCTAATATTCTCAACGCTATTACCAAATGTTTGGATTACAGTATTTTTTGGAATAGAGTAGTACAAACCGATTTCCCTGATTTTCAAGAAAGTTGCATCCTGAACCCATCTTCCGGCATTATTAAAAGGGGCAGGTGGTCTTTGTCTACCATTTGGAATTCCATCCCCATTATCATCTTCAAACCAACCTTTGGTTGTACCTCCAGCATCAGTTAAGAACTGTGACAAGTTGATATTATCTCCTCCTTTTCTATACTCCAATAAGAAAGAGAACTCCAAGTTTTTTGCAATTGTGAAATTATTTATCATCGACATATTGAACTTGGGCTGGGAATTACCCCATATGGTAAAACCGCCGGGATTATTTGGGTCCGCAGGTGTTCCGACAATTGTAGTTGGCGCTACACCTTCTGCGTACAAGAAAGTACCTAAAGCCGCTCCAAATCCACCAGCAACATATGTAGGGATTCCTAATCTCCGCATATTCAATCGGTTTTGCCAGTACATAACCCTGGAATTCCAACGGAAGTTTGGCTTGTCAACAACCGTCCCAAAGAGGGCCAATTCAATACCTTTATTCTCCAACTCAGCCTCATTACTTGGTGTGATATTCACTCCAGTAGAAGGTGCCAAGTTCAGATTTTGAATATTGTTCTGTGTGTTTTTGATATAATAAGTAGCCTCCAAACCAAGTTTATTATTAAAGAAACCTGCATCGATACCAAACTCCAATTCAGTGGCTGTTTCTGGCAAAATTTGGGTATTTCCAATTTGCGTCGAAACCACAGAACCTAAAAGTCCTCCGATATTTGCTCCTCCTAATGGTGTGAAGGTTGCTCCAAATGCTACAGGACCGGCTGTTTCACCATAGGCAATTCTTGGTTTCAAAGCTGAAAACGTTGTCTTTGAACCCCAGAAATCAAAATTGGCCAAATTGAATGCGACGGAAGCTCTTGGAAAGGCGTAGAATTGATTCGGGTCACCATTTAAGGTGGATTTATCCCAACGGACACCTACTGTACCAATGATTTTATCCTCAAAATTTGCCTCTTGTTGTAAGAAAATCCCTGCTTCCTGCACCTCTGAGAAAAACTGTTGGTTGATCTCTTGCACAGTAGCCTGTTGTAGGTTAAGTTGACCAGGGGCTAAACCTCTACCTCTTGTAAATAGTCCATCATTCTTGAAATCTAATCTTACAACCCCAGCTTGGGAATTCATATTGACCCTTCCTAAGTTCCAGTTGTAAACCATTACAGCCTGAAGATTGGTATTAAAGCTTTCCTGTTTACCCCAAAGCACATCACCTGGATTGGCCTGACCCCTTTGAAACTGCAGGAATTCAGGAAGGTAAACCAAAGTTGTATTTTGAAGGAAATCCATACCTCCAGCCAATTGGAATCTTAAGAAACTATTTGCTGATTTATAAAGATCCGCATCAAGCGTAAAAGCTTGGATAAATCTATTGACAAGAGAATTATTGATGGCATTATCCGTTACCGCAACCGGGTTTTCCGAGAAATATGGATTGATAGGATAAGTACCGTCTGCATTTCTTCTCAAATCATAATAATTTGGAACATAGGCGATATTATATCCAATACTGGCACCTGTGTTGTTTTGGTTGCCTGTAAACCCTCTGTCTGTATTGCTTCGGATATAATTGGAAGAAACTCCCAAACGGATGAAATCGGAAATTTTGTGATCCACATTCGCCCTGATAGAGTACCTTTCAAAGCCAGTATTTCTTACAGTTCCATCTTCTGCTGCAATGTTACCACTGATGAAGAACTTGGTCCTGTCATTTCCTCCATTAACAGTCAGCCTTGTATTGGAAAGAGTTGCCGTATTATTGTAGAAATAATCTTCATAATCTACAAAGGTATTGGTGGCAACTGCTTGTCTGAACCTTTCCAATTCAATCGGCCTTCTAGCCTCTGGAAAAAAGAAATTGATTTTTTCTTCACTCCAATCATCAACACCGAGTAATCTCAAAGGAGTGGCAAAACCGATATCTTGAGAAAGAGAAACCTGGGTTTTCCCAGCAGATCCTCTTTTTGTAGTAATAATAATTACCCCTGCATTGGCCCTTGTTCCATAAATTGCAGCTGCTGAAGGTCCCTTAAGTACTTCGATAGACTCAATATCATTCGGATTCAAATCAGCCAAGCGGTTGGCTCCATCATCCTGATTGGCACCTCCGGCTCCTGTTACCGAAGCCCTTCCTGTTCTTTGAAAGCTATTGTTGATATACACCCCATCAACAATGATCAAAGGCTGAGAAGAACCAGATAAACTTGATATACCCCTCAGTTGTATAGAAACTCCACCCCCCGGCGCACCCGAGTTCATACGAATATTTGCACCAGCAATTTTACCATAAAGGGCACCATCAGTGGTCTGAATATTCGTGGTTCCCACCAGTTCTTTGGCAGACACCGAAGAAACTGCATTGGCTAGATTACTCCGCTTCACATTAGAAGCAAGACCTGTGATGACTACTTCTTCCAAATTAGTAGCATCTTCTCTTAGTCTTACCTGCACTGAAGTAAGATTCGGAGAAACATTCACATTTTGACTGGTGTATCCCAATGAAGACACTACCAAAACTGCTTCCTGACTTCCAGGAACGGTAATACTGAACCGTCCATCTAAGTCTGCCACTACACCCGTGGTAGTATTCCTGATCAAAATAGTCGCCCCTATCAAAGGCTCACCTGTCCGATCATCTGTTACCGTACCCGATACGGTATACTGTGCCCAACTCCATCCTGCTGTTAGCAGAAGAAGTAAAAGGGTAGTGCTAAATTTGTAAATTTTTTTCATAGAATTTGTTTTAAACCTAAGTTAAATAACACCCAAGAAATTTAGGAAATTACCTCAAATAAATCGCATGTAATATCCATAAAAGGCAAAAATTAATTCTGCGTATAAGGAAAAAAAACATATGAATTCAACAAAAAAAATTTCTCAGGAATAAAAAAATTCTAATCCTATTCTAAAAACTATATTCAAAACTACAGTATTGAAATGAAATCAAAAAAACCGTATGTAACTGTTTTTTTGATAAACGGAGGAACTTAAGCTCAAAGATCCTCCGTCAAAATTGCTAAAGCTGTTTTAATGCCTTCTTTATAATTGCCCAATCTGATATTCTCATCTGGGCCATGTTGGTTATTGTCTGAATTGACTGTTACTACAGTAACGGCGGGTACTTCCAATGCATCTACAAAGGGTGCAATAGGTAGGGAGCCACCACTGATCCGTTTTTTGATGGGTTCTTTTCCAAAAGCCCTAACCATGGCTTTATTCAGCCAAATACCCGGTTCAGAATCAAAAGGTGTCCTGAAAGCCTGATAAGAAATGCTACCCTCCCATTTCAATAGTTTGGGGAAGCGCTGTCTTTCTTCATCCGTAGGATCTCTTCCTTCTAAAATATAATATCCCTGATCTTCAATATGACCTCTAATTAAACCAAAAAGACGCTCAGGGTCACTTTCTGGCACTAACCTAATATCTATTTCAGCAGTTGCATCTGCTGGAACAATGGTTCTCACTTCATCACCTACCCACCCGGAGGACATTCCCCTGATATTTAATGAAGGATACTGTAAGGACTCTTGGTAGGTACCGCCAACTTTATCTACACTTCCAATCCCCAACTTCATTTGGATTTCATCCTCATCATCAGGAACCTGAGCTAAAATTTCCCTTTCGGTATCTGTCAGCACTATTCCATCATAAAAGCCCGGAATGACCACTCTCCCCTCATCATCTTTCATGGAGGCCAAAATCTGGGTTAACCTAAAAGCAGGATTTGGGGCATAATTCCCATAATGCCCTGAATGTTGAGCTGCTCGCGGACCAAAAACTTTCAAGGTGATTTGTGAAATCCCCCGAGCACCAAAACTTAACGTTGGTTCATTGCTCAAATGCCTTGGACCATCCATGATCAACATCATATCTGCTGCCAGAGTCTCCTTGTGACGCACCACAGCCTCCGGAAGATGTGGGGAACCAATCTCTTCTTCAAAGTCCAAAATGATTTTGAGGTTATAATTGGGCGTCAGCTTTTGCTCCACCATGGCATCCCAAGCTGTGAGAAACATGGCAAATGGCCCTTTATCATCCGAGGAAGATCTTGCAAAAATCCTCCACTCAGGGTCAAATTGACTTTGAAGCATTTCCATCGGAATGGCTTCCCATTGCCCAGATGTACTCTGTCGTTTCAAGACAGGCTGATAGGGGTCTGCTTGGTTCCAACGTTTTCTATCTACAGGTTGGCCGTCAATATGGAAATAAAACAAAACTGTTTTTTTGGCTTTAGGAACAGTCTTTTCGGCAAATAAAAGTGGGAATCCGGAAGTCTCTAACCTGCTAACCTGCCAATTCCTTGTTGATAAATTGGATTCGCACCACTCTATATTGGGTACAAGTTGCTCCGGATCATTGGAATCATTAGGAATGGACAGCAATTCATTTAGAATACCAATCCCCCTTAGGAAATGTGCTTCCGTCACGGCATCCAAGTCAATTTTTGCTTTCTTTTGGGCTACAGCCTGACCAAAGGATAGCATTAAACCCAAGAAAATCAGAAGAATATTTAATTTCATAATTGTTATTTTGACTTGAATTTTAGCCGAAACAACAATAAATCAAAGCTCAATTTTATGGACGGTTAATTTTCAACCAAAGGATAGAATCCTTATTTTCGCTCAAAAGTAAAAGAAACCATTACCTTATCATTGATCTTTCTTTCTTCAGGCCTAAATGTAGGCTCATCTCTGGGAGCCATATCGGCAGCCATGGCAACCCTGGCCTCACGCATTACCGGATAAAAGCCTTGACTGGATGAGGTATAATTTACTTTGTGAACATGAATATCCTGCACTCCAATACTTTTGGCAATTACTTTGGCCTTTCGCATGGCATCTGCAATTGCCTTCTCCAGTAATTCCTCTTCTACCGCTTTTTTCAATTCATCAGAGACCTGCAAAGAAAGATTGAATCCAGGATTACCTGTCTGTTGAATCGTCTCTGTTACTTTAATCAGATCTTTTTCAATATCTAAAACCCTGACCCTAATGCTTTGGGAAGCCACATAACCACTGTCATGGGATGAACCCCTGGTAAAAACCCGGTTTACATTTACGTAATAATTATCTACAAACAACCGGTATGTTTTCACGCCTGACTTTTTCAGGGCATCTTCAATGGCCTTAGTCTTTTTGTTCAGGCCATTAGTAGCATCAGCCACTGTCATCGCTTTTTCATTTAAAGAAATAAGAATCAAGGCCTCATCGGGCATAAGGCTGACTTCACTGTTGCCTTCTACCTCAATCAAGGGGATTTGTTGTGCCATCATTGTAAAAGATAAAATTAAGAAGGGGAGGATAAACATTGTTATTTTCATGACTTATCAATTTAAAACCTACCCTTATAGATCAAATAACAGGCCGATTTCTAAGCAGTGTTTCTTTAAAATCAAGAAAGATCCAGAATATCCCTTATTTTATTGATTTTCTGCATTTCTTGGAACAAGCCTTCAAAATCATCATCTTGGATTTTATCTCTGAATTTAGACAAGTTTGTGATATACCTGTTTAGACCTTCTATAATATTTTTCTTATTTTCCAGCATTATTGGTGCCCACATAGCTGGCGAACTTTTGGCCAAACGTACCGTTGAAGCAAAACCACTGCCTGCCATATCAAAAACATTTTTATCATCTTCCATTTTGTCAAGAACAGTTTTCCCCAGCATAAAAGAAGAAATATGAGACAAATGGGATACAAATGCCAATTGGGCATCATGTTCTTCAGGATCCATGAACCTGAGTTTCATATTCAATGCTTCAAGAACCTCATACGCCATTCCTTTGAGATGTACATCAGTTTTTTCCATTTCACAGATAATAAATACTTTCCTGTCCAATAGACTTTCCATCGCCGCTTTTGGACCGGAATATTCCGTACCGGCTATTGGGTGTCCTGCCAGGTAACGGGACCGCTGTGGATGGTTTTCCACTGCTTTACAAAGGGTAGCTTTGGTAGATCCAAAGTCTATAATTAAGGTATTTTCCCCGGTTTGATTCAAAGTAGTTTCCAAAATTTTTGGTAAGGTGTCCGCGGGAGTTGCCAAAATAACAATATCTGTATCAGGATCGGCTTCTGTTCTTGCTTCATTAATTAAACCCAATGCCAATGCATCACTGAGGTTTTTTTCACTGGCGTCATGCCCTGTAAAAACAATTTCCGGCATTGCTTTTTTCAATGCCAACGCAAATGATCCGCCCAAAAGTCCTATTCCTACAATGTGTATCTTTTTCATATTAATCTTAATTAATTTAATCGCTCTATGGATTCTATATTCTATTGATTGCTTCCAGGATTTGGCTTTTATTGACGCAAAGAGATAATCTTACCCAGCCCTCTCCATTATTTCCAAAAATATCACCAGGTGCCATGAAAATGCTTTTATTTTCCAATAAACCATCTACAAACTCCCTGGATTTAATTCCATCGGGAAGCTTAGCCCAAACAAACATGCCTTCAGCATCCTCACTGTATTCCAAACCAAGTTTTTTTACCAACTCCCATATCATTTTCCTTCTCGCCGCATATTCAGCATTCAATTCAGAATACCATGCCTCTCCTAAATTCAAGGCGGCAATAGCCCCATTTTGAATACCAAGAAACATTCCGGAATCTACATTGCTTTTCACCTTGACTATAGCATCAATAAATTTTCCTTGACCCAAGACTGCCCCCACTCTCCATCCAGCCATATTGGCTGTTTTACTCAATGAATTTAATTCCAAGGCTACCATTTTGGCGCCCGGAATTTGAAAAATACTCCGAGGTTCATCCGTCAAAATCATACTGTAGGGATTGTCATTAACCAACAATAAATCATGGGCTTTAGCGAAGTCAACCAGCGCTTTAAATATCTGTCTATCCGCCTTAGCTCCTGTGGGCATATGCGGATAATTGATCCACATCATCTTGACTCTCGAAAGGTCTTTCTTTTCCAAATCCTGCAAATCAGGATACCATGCGTTTTCCTTATTCAAACTGTAGTAAATGCATTCGTTTCCCAGCATTTTGAGCACTGAGGTATAAGTAGGATAGCCTGGATCAGGAACCAATACAGCATCTCCCTCATTTAAAAAAGCCATGGAAATATGTAAAATCCCTTCCTTCGAACCGATCAAAGGCAGAACTTCAGTATCCGTGAAATTGGTTACACCATATTTCTTTTCATAAAAATCCACAAAAGCCCTCCTCAATGCAGGAATTCCTTGGTAATTTTGATAACCATGGGTTTCAGTAGCGTTTGCAGTGCCTGTCAAAGCAGCCACAACAGTTGGGTGAGGAGGTAAATCAGGACTGCCTATACCCATATTGATTACGGCTTTCCCTGCCTCCTGAAGCCTTTTGACTTCTTTTAATTTTTGAGAAAAATAATATTCCTCCACAGTATGGACCCTATTCGAAAAACTGATCATCTTTTATCTTCCTTACAAAATTTACTACTCCTATACTCTCCAAGTACTTTTACTTCAGCTCCATTTTGGACAATTCCTTTTAGGGCTTCTTCTAAGCGAAGAAAAGATTCAAAATGAGCATCCATAAAAAACGCATAATCCCAAGGTTTTTCTATTACCGGCACAGATTGGATCTTGGAAAGATTAAGCCCGTATTCACTTATTTGTGTAAGCAATTTGGCTAAACTCCCCATTTCATTGCTGATAATTATCTTCAAAGAAACTTTATCGCTTCCATCAGTTTTTTCTGGTTTTCCTTTTTGCAAAATAATAAACCTTGTGAAATTGTCTTTGACAGTTTGAATGTCGGAGGCCAATATCTGTAATTGATATATTTCGGCAGCAGCCTTGCTGGCAACTGCAGCAACACCCATCAGCGATTCCTCAGCGATGCGTTTAGCCACAGTCGCTGTATCCAAATCATCTGACAATAGGATATCCGGATAGTCTTGGAAAAACTTCTTACACTGCAAAAGTGCCATGGGATGGGAACGAACCTCCTTGATATCGGCAATTTTTTGTCCTGGAAGGGCTAGGAGATTATGGGAAATTGGCAAATAATACTCCCCCGAAATGTGTAAACCATAGCGATCTATCAGTTCATAATTTGGTAAAATAGCTCCTGCTATTGAATTTTCAATCGCCAGAACGGCATATTGATCTTTTGCTTCCGAAACTGCCTTGACCGCCTGTTCAAAGGTGCGGTGATAGTTTACCTCGGATTCAGTTCCAAAATAATCCAATACCACCTGATGGTGGAATGAACCAGGGATCCCTTGAATTGCAATACCCATAGCTTAATTATTAATCAACGCAACATGCTTCCAAAAACTGGGATAGGATTTATTGACCACTTCTGGATCTTCAATGATTACCCTTGTCTTGGTCATCAAAGGCATAAACGCCATAGCCATTCTGTGGTCATCATATGTATGAATTTTCACTTCATTGGGCATTTTCACACTTGGAATCAGGGTGAATGCCTCGTTGGCATCTTCTTCTAACTTCGCCCCAAATTTCAGCAATTCCTGTTGCAGGGCATAAATCCGGTCAGTTTCTTTGATCCGCAGACTTTCTAAGCCTGTAAATCGTACTTTTTGCCCAATAATAGCACAAGTTACTGCTACAGTCTGGGCCAAATCAGGACAATCGCTGAAATCGAATGCATCTAGACCTTTGACTTCCTGTTTGGTCAATTGAAGCCCACCAACCTTAAATTCACTCTTTACCCCTAAGTGATCCATGATTTCCACAATCTTTGAATCTCCTTGCAAACTATTCTGCTTTAGCCCTTCCAAAAACAAGTCTCCCTTATCTGCACAGGCAATCAAGCTGAACCAATAACTCGCTCCTGACCAGTCGCTTTCCACCGAAAAGACAGTGGGCTTATAGTCCTGATGTTTCACTTTGATCAAATTGCCTTTCCATTCACAACTTACGCCAAATGCCTTCATCAACTGAATAGTCATTTCTATGTAGGTTCTAGAACCTACTTTTCCTGTCAATTCGAGGGTCAATCCCTTTGGTAGCTTTGGGGCTACCATCAAAAGCGCTGAAATGTATTGACTGCTTACATCCCCTCTGATTTGAAGGGCATCAGTTTTTTGAATCTTCAATCCATGAATTGCAAGAGGTGGAAAGCCTTCTT
Organism: Cecembia sp.; assembly: GCF_007126775.1. Classification (GTDB taxonomy): domain Bacteria; phylum Bacteroidota; class Bacteroidia; order Cytophagales; family Cyclobacteriaceae; genus Cecembia. The sequence goes on from NZ_SLAP01000032.1 coordinate 17,994, forward strand.
TATTCATGTAGTGGATTTCTGCCCCTAGAGCCCTTAATGCATCAACCAAAATTCCTATCGGTCTTTCACACATCCTCGGTGTTCCAGTCATGACCTTGTACTGATCAGTGACCACAGCATAAGCTGTAAGAAATCGCATGGTCGTACCTGCATCCAGTACATCAAAAATTGGAGGGTTTTCCTTAAGGAGACGGATCATGGTCTGGGTATCTCTCGCCTCTGCTAAATTCAGTAGCCGGTTTTCGCCTTCAGTCAGTGCATCTATTATCAATGCCCTGTTACTCTCGCTCTTAGAAGAGGGAAGAGGGATTCTGCTTGGCAAAAAAGAATTGATCTGTTCTAAAATAAGGGTTTCCAAAGTTTCTTTTCTTAGATGTTTTTGTAGTATTTGATGGCTTCGAATATCTCTTGTTCGTTAACTGGAATATTATAATCGCAGGCTCCAATCCCTTGCAGCAAACTAAAATAAATTTTTCCACCTTCATTCTTTTTATCTTGGGTACACAATTGAATAATTCCAAGGATTTCTTCTTCCTCAAAATCAAACTTATGAAACACCAGCATCAAAGCATTTTGAACCTCCTCCAATTCCATTTCAGAAAGTCCGGATTTAAGATGGGAAAGGTAAGCTTCGCAGACCATGCCAATAGCAATGGCTTCTCCATGGAGCAAATGTCTATCTGTATTGAGGAACTTTGATTCAAAAGCATGTCCGATACTATGCCCAAAGTTGAGGATTTTCCGCAAGCCGGATTCTTTTGGGTCCTTTTCCACGACTTCCTTTTTAATACTGATAGACTTTTCAATAATATCTCTCCATGATTGCTCTTTCCAGTGATCAAATTTGAGGCTGTTAAAATAGCCTGTACTTCTGATTAAACCGTGCTTGATGACTTCAGCATAACCTGACCTCAGTTCTTCCTCAGGTAAGGTTTTTAAAAACACATCAGAAATCAGAACTGCTTCAGGTTGCGTAAAAACCCCGATATGGTTTTTCAGTCCCATAAAATCTATCCCTAACTTTCCTCCGACACTTGCATCTACTTGGGCAAGGAGTGTGGTAGGTACATTGATAAAACGAACCCCTCTTTTATAGGTGGAGGCACAAAAACCTCCCATATCACCTACAACACCCCCTCCCAAGTTGATGATCAAAGCTTTTCGGTCAAACCCCTGTTCCGTCATCCACTTCCAAATCTCCTTACAGGTGTCCAAGTTCTTTTGATTTTCTCCGGCTTCAAACACAAAACTGCTTGAATTCTCAGGTAAACTTGTTTGAATTACAGGAAAACAATGCTTTTGTGTATTGTCGTCCATGATAATTCCCACTCGCGAAAATTTGATATTTCCCAAATAGAGCAAAAGGTCCTTTGCAATTTGACCAGAAAATAAAATTTTTTCCAAAATATGCTTTTTAATTGACGGATACTTAGGCTTTCCTGATAGGATCTGCTTCTCTTAATTGCTTTTCCTGTCTTTTGACTGACTCTTCATGAATGCAGTAAAGAAGCTCTTTCATGAATTTTTCACTTAGATTTTTATCAACTCCTTTCTTGGTTCTTGATTCCATCACATATTTCCAGCGGTCAGACTGGAAAACAGTAAGGTGATTTTCTCTTTTGTAAGCACCCACTTGATCAATAAGGGAAAAACGCTCCTGTAGGATATCCAATAATTGATCATCCAAATGATCAATAGCGTTTCTCAGGTCATTGAGTCTTTCGCTTGGATTTTCTTCTCCGATTGTATCCCTAAAATCTATTTGGGCCAAAATGGCTTTTAATCTTGCCGGGGTCACCTGCTGCTTGGCATCAGACCAGGCATTATCAGGATCATGATGTGTTTCAATCATTAAACCATCAAGACCAAAGTTAATCGCCCTCTGGGCAGTTTCCAATAAACCATCCCTGTTGCCTACGATATGACTTGGATCATTGATCACTTCCATTCCTTTCCACTCTCTTTTCAGATGGATGGGCATGGACCAATTGGGCTTATTACGGAATCTTTTGTCATAGGAATCCGAGAATCCTCTATGTATAGCGGCCAGTTTATTAATTCCTACTGCAGAAAATCTTTCCAATGCACCTAACCATAATTGTAGATCTGGATTCATTGGGTTTTTAACCATCACGGGAATATCCACCCCTCTTAATGCATCGGCTATTTCCTGAACAGCAAATGGATTGACTGTGGTCCTTGCCCCTACCCAAAGCACATCCACTTTATGCTTCAGCGCACTTTCCACATGGGCAGCGTTTCCTACCTCGGTGGTAATAGGAATATTCAAATGATGCCTGACGATTTCCATCCATTTCAAACCATCTTCACCAATGCCTTCAAATGAACCGGGACGGGTACGTGGTTTCCATATTCCGGCACGAAACATACCTGGAATCATATTTTCTTTCTTCATGTCCAAACAAACTTTTTCAATTTGCTCAGGAGTCTCTGCACTGCAGGGACCAGCAATGATGGTATGGCCGCTGAGACCTAATCCCCAATCTTTAATTTGTAAATGATCTTGCATGATGTTGATGGTTTAAATGAAAAAAGCCCGAATCTTTCGAATCGGGCTTTTTCTTGGTTTATGATTTTTAGTTTTTTACCAGACAATAAGCAGCTCCGATTCGACCTTCAGGACGAAAATAAAAGTAAAAGAAGGTAAAATATGTGTACACTGCGTTTAACATGTTTCAAATGTAAAGTCTCCTTTTTTAAAAACAAATCAAAATTTGAATAATTTTTTTAATTTTTTGTAAAGATTGATTCAATGTTTAAATAATCCGAAAATTATCGAATCAATAACGGTAAAAACAGAAGATAATTCTGAATTATTGATCCCCAACATTCTCCCGAAGCTTATCTTTCATAATTTGCTCCTGCTTTCTGATTGATTCGCTGTGGACAAGCTTAAATAATTCTTTAACAAATTCAGGATTGACTTGAAGTGCCTTGGCCCAATCTGGCCTCGTCTCAAAAACTTCCTTCCAGCGTTCTATTTGGAAAATGGCAACATTGTTGTGCTTTTTGTATTCTCCAGCTTTTTCTACCAATTTCATCCTACGGCCAAGCACTTCCAAAAGTTCCCTATCCACTTCATCTATATGTTCTCTGATAATTTCCAACTGTGACTTCAAGAATGGATCATCGATTGCAATCGTTCGGGGCTGCAATATTCTGATCAGATCGGATAGCGCCATTGGACTGAGCTGCTGGGCACTATCCGACCATGCATTTACAGGGTCTATATGGGATTCTATGATCAATCCATCAAAATTAAGGTCAAGAGCCATCTGCGAAACTGATGCAATAAGCTCTCTTTTACCGGAAATGTGGCTTGGGTCATTAAGCATAGGTATATCAGGGTATTGAGTCATGAACTCTAATGGAATTTGCCAGGTAGGACTATTCCTGTACACCCTGTCGTTGAAATTAGAAAATCCTCTGTGAATGGCGCCCAATTTCCTAACTCCCGCCTGATGGATTCTTTCCAATGCCCCTACCCAAAGCCCAATATCTGGATTTACCGGATTTTTTACCCAAACCGGCACATCTACTCCTCTCAAGGCGTTGGCAATATCCTGTACTGTAAAGGGATTTGCTGTAGACCTGGCGCCAATCCAAAACATATCAATACCAAACTCCAGCGCTTTATCTATGTGATAGGGTTTAGCTACTTCAATGGCAAATTGCACGCTATATTTTTCCTTTACTTCTTTGATCCATGGAAGCGCTATCTCCCCTACCCCTTCAAAATGGTTAGGCCTCGTTCTTGGTTTCCATACCCCACCTCTTATGATTTTGATTCCATAACTTACCAATTGGGCAACCGTTTTATCCAGCTGCTCCGGTGTTTCTACACTACAAGGACCCGCAATAATAAACGGTTTTTTTAACGGAAGCCCCCAATTGTCTATTTTCTCAATTTCCAATACCTTGATTCGTTTTCTTTTACCTTTAACATCTACAATGTAGCATAAGTTTTATCATGATGGTTAATCTTTCCAAGGCCATACAGACATAATCCAATCTGTTCTTTTGAAAATTCATTACCTCTGGATTCAAAGATATCGATTATTCATATAAGCATTCCAGAATCGGAACTGCCTCACTCCGGCTTTAAAATGAATCAAGGAATAGATGGAAATGACCAAACAAAGCCTATCCACTTGCAGTTTTTTTGATATATTTGCAGCCTGATTGAAACCCTATGCCAGTAAAGCCCGAAATTTCTTTTGAGAATTTAGAAGTCGCCTTCGCTTCCAAAACAGACGCGGAGTTAAAAAAAATGTATTACATCTTTGCTACCATGAACAGTAACCTTGCTGTGAAGTTGGGTATCAAATTGGCTGATTTGGCCTTTGCCCTTAGGTTACCTGTAAATGGCATCATGAAAAGCACCATGTTTGGTCATTTCTGTGGTGGCGAAAGCATACAGGATTGTCAGAAATCTGTTGACAAATTGGCTGAATTTAATGTCAAAACAATTTTGGATTATTCTGTAGAAGGGAAGGGAGACGAAGCCAGTTATGACGCCACCAAAGCTGAAATACTAAAGACTATTGAAAGGTCTGCGGGAGATGCCAACATCCCTTTTGCCGTCTTCAAAGTAACTGGTCTTGGGGATTATAAAATCATGACTAAAATCCAAGAGGGTAAAAAATTAAATAATTCAGAACAGGAAGCCTTTGAGAAATTGGAACAGCGGGTGGATGAGCTTTGTGCAGCAGCCCATCGCGTAGGCACAAAGATACTCATTGATGCAGAAGACTCCTGGTATCAGGATACCTTGGAAGTACTGGTTTACAGGGCGATGGAAAAATACAATAAGGAAACTTGTGTTGTCTACAATACATACCAAATGTACAGACATGACATGCTACAACGTTTGCAGGAAGCCCATCAATTAGCATTGGAAAAAGGTTATTTTTTAGGTGCTAAACTGGTGAGGGGAGCATATATGGAAAAAGAAAGAGATCGGGCTGCAAAAAAAGGGTACATCAGCCCTATTCAACCTGATAAATTTTCAACCGATAGGGATTACAATGCCGGTATCAACTATTGTTTGAATAATATAGAAACAATCGCACTTGTCTCAGGGTCTCATAATGAAGAAAGTAACCTGATGCTTACAGAGCTACTCGCATCAAAAGGACTCCCTGAGAAAGATGAAAGGGTATATTTTGCACAGCTGTATGGAATGAGCGACAACATCTCCTTCAATTTGGCCGATGCTGGTTACAATGTCGTCAAATATGTGCCTTATGGCCCGGTTGAAAAGGTAATGCCTTATTTGTCCAGAAGGGCTGAGGAGAATACCTCTGTCGCAGGTCAAAGCAGTAGGGAATTTGAGTTGATCAAAAAAGAAATTGCAAGAAGAAAAAGCTTGAAATATTAGGTCAAAAAATCGCAATAAGCGTACATTGACTCACTGAAAAGATGGAGGTTATTGCCAAATAATTAGATCAATATTTTCAGTAAAACCATTAAACCTAGAGATTTCAAATCAATTAAAAGATGCAAATACTAAGCGAGCAGGAATTAGAGAGAAGAAAAGACCGTGAGGAACTGATGAAACTTGGGATAGATCCATATCCCGCGGAAACCTTCCCTATCAATGTCACAGCAGAAGATATCCATAGGAACTACGAAAACCGTAAAAACGATTACAAAAACATTTCCATTGCGGGAAGATTGATGAGCCGAAGGATTATGGGTTCTGCTTCCTTTGCAGAAATACAGGATGCTACTGGAAGGCTTCAGATTTACATCAGACGGGATGATATCTGTACAGGAGAGGATAAAAGTTTTTACAATACAGTATTCAAAAAACTTTTGGGTATCGGGGATTTCATAGGTGTCAAAGGTTATATTTTTACAACACAAACCGGTGAAATATCCCTGCATGTCACCGAACTAAAGATTTTATCAAAGTCGGTAAAACCCCTGCCTGTTGTCAAAAGGGATGATCAGGGTAATATCTATGATGGATTTACTGATCCCGAACTCCGGTATAGACAGCGTTACGTAGACCTTACTGTAAACCCTGAAGTGAAGCAGGTATTTCTCATCAGGTCAAAAATCATCACCAACATGAGGAGTTATTTTGATGACAGGGGTTGGCTTGAGGTCGAGACTCCTATTCTGCAGCAGGTTCATGGAGGAGCAGCAGCAAGGCCATTCAATACCCATCATAATACCCTTGACATGCCTCTATATTTAAGGATAGCCAATGAACTTTACTTAAAGCGACTTATTGTTGGTGGATTTGATGGTGTATATGAATTCGGAAAAATGTTCAGAAATGAAGGAATGGACCGGACACATAATCCGGAGTTCACCTCTTTGGAAATTTACGTTGCTTACAAAGATTATGTATGGATGATGGAAATGGTGGAAGACCTTTTGGAAAAGGTAACCCAATCCATACATGGGACGACAACAATAAGTTTTGGTCAAAACGAAATCAACTTTGCAGGTCCATACAGGAGACTGACCATGTTTGAGTCTATCAAGGAATATGCTGGAGTAGATGTAAGTGAAATGGATGAGGAAGATTTGAGAAAAGTATGTCGTGACTTGTCCATTGAAATCGACGACAGCATGGGCAAAGGCAAACTGATTGATGAAATTTTCGGAGCCAAAGTAGAGGACCATTTAATTCAGCCTACCTACATCATAGATTATCCAGTAGAAATGACACCGTTAGCCAAAAAACACCGTTCTAAGCCAGGTTTGGTCGAACGCTTTGAGCTTTTTGTCAATGGAAAGGAAATTGCCAATGCTTATTCAGAGCTGAATGACCCCATAGATCAGAGGGAAAGATTTGAAGAGCAGCTAAAACTGGCTGCAAGAGGGGATGATGAGGCCATGGCTATGGATGAGGATTTCCTGAGGTCATTAGAATACGGCATGCCTCCAACTTCAGGACTGGGAATTGGTATTGACAGGCTTACCATGTTATTGACCAACAAATCTACCATTCAAGAGGTACTATTTTTCCCGCAGATGAGGCCAGAGAAAAAAATAAAGCTAGCTACGGACGAAGATTTTGTGGAATTAGGTATACCGCTGGCTTTAGTTGCAGTTATTCGGGAACTGAATATTCATACCATCGAACAATTGAAGGAATACGATGTCAATAAGCTGTTTAATGATGTGTGTGGCAGAAGAAAAAAAATGAAATTGGATGTACCTAATCCAACAAAAGAAGAGGTAGAAGCTTGGCTAGCTTCTTAAATTGAAAGCCGGGTTCACTGAGCCCGGCTTTTTTGTTGAACAATCAAGTAGCCAATCCCCAAAATTGTCCAAAATAGAACCCAGGGGGTACTGTAGCCCATTACATATTGGGTATCTTGTACGTTTATCTTGAAAGTATAAGGCCTTACAAGAAAGAAAACCAAAATACCTATGGCCAAATAGATAAGAAACGGATATGTTTTCATTTTCGAAAAATAAATAAAATTGGGCTTAACGAGAGTCTTTGGGATACAGAAAATAAAAAATATTATTTATCGGAATCAGTATGGTTAATTTATTTCAAATTCAACATGTTAATTTGCCCAATTTACCCAGCTGATTTGAAGTTTTTCAGTGATTACCTGAAATATTAACCTATTATTTAATATTTTCCATGAAAAATTAAAAAACTGGTAATTTTTCCTACATGAATCTTCGATTAAACTCTGAATTTGGCACCTTAAAGGCTGTTTTAATGCACCGTCCAGGAAAAGAAATAGACAGGCTTACTCCCTATAATAAGGAATACCTGCTCTTTGAGGATGTTCCTTACTTGGAGGCGATGCAAAAAGAGCATGATTATTTCACAGACCTGATCAAGCAAAGTACAGGGGCGAAGGTTTACAGACTTCAAGACCTTTTGATTCAAACCTTATCCAATAGTGAAATTTTGGACAGGCTAATGACTGATGCCTTAAAAAGAAACAGGCTTACTCATTTAAAGGCATTTATCTTAGAGAGATTTTCAACTGCTGAATGTGCTACTGCCCTTACAGCTGGAGTCAAGGTCCACGAATTAAAAAGAAAAATTCCTAATCTTCCCAAAATGGAGTTGATGGATTATACCTTTGTCATTCCCCCGAGTCCAAACCTGTATTTTCAAAGAGACCCCATGGCTATAACACCGGGAGGCATTGTTTTTTCAAGTATGAAAATGGAAGGAAGGCAAAGAGAAGCAGACATTCTCCGGGCAATTTTCGAAAACCATCCCGATTTCAAGGAGCATGTTCATGCGCTTTATCCCATCAATGGCATTGAAAATCCGCCAAGTATAGAGGGCGGGGATGTGATTGTATTATCCAAAAAGGCGGTAGCTATAGGGAATTCAGAACGAACAGATGAAAAAGCCATCTACCAGGTAGCTAAAGCTCTTTTAGGAGAAGGAACAGTTGAACGGGTCTATGAGGTTCACTTACCCAAAAAACGGAACTACATGCATTTGGATACGGTTTTCACCATTTTGGATGAAAACCTGGTCCTCACTTATCCAGATGCCCTGAACGCGGTACTACAGACTTCTCTGTATACTTTGAAGGAAAAGACAGAGGATAAAGTCCACATCAAAAGACAGGTACTCAATGAATCCCTTCTTACAGTGCTTGAAAAAGAAATTACCCATTTGGAAATTCTTTCCACAGCTGATGGCAATCCTGATTATTCCATGCGCGAGCAGTGGTTTGACGGCGCCAATGTATTTGCCATTGGTCCAAGGAGAGTGATTTCATACAATCGGAACCTACATACTAACAGGGCATTGAGAAATATGGGGGTAGAAGTACTGGAAATCCCTTCTTCTGAGCTTTCAAGAGGTCTTGGAGGCCCTAGGTGTATGACCATGCCGCTCAGTCGCTCAAAAGTTTAACTTTTCTCTGATTCAATTTCACTTACCAGTTCTTCGTACCAAGAAGCACCGTATTTTCGGATCAGGGCATCTTTTAAAAACTTGTAAATAGGTACGCCCAATTGACTCCCTAAGGTACAAGCTGGTGAACAAATATGCCATCGGTCGTAATTCAGGGCATCAAATTGATCATATTTGGTGATTCTGATCGGATAGAGGTGACAACTCATTGGTTTCTTAAAATCTATTTTTCCGTCCAAGTAGGCCTGCTCAATCCCGCATTTAAGTACACCCTTTTTATCATAAAGTGCGTAGGCGCATTCTCTATTTTCCCCTACAGTTGGGGTACATTTATCCCCGTCTTTATCTATGACCCAAGTACCTTGCTTTGCAATCACTTGACGACCTTCCTCAGTGATATAGTCTTTGACTATAGGGTATATTTTTTCAAGCACTGATGTTTCTTCATCTTCTAAAGGCGCCCCTGAATCACCTTCCACACAACATGCCCCTTTACACTTTTCCAAATCGCATACAAAGAACTGTTCCTTAATATCATCACTGATGACAGCATTTCCTATCAGTATCATTTTAATTACTTTTGAAGTCTAAAGTTAGGGAGATTTAAAGAAAAGATTCAAGCAGTATGGTTTACTGAATTCATTTTTTTCTTACATATACATCCTTGCTGAGCAAAGCTATGGTTTTACCTTCCTTGTCCACGACTTTACAGGGAAAGTTGAAGACTTTTTTTCTATCTATATCTACTTCCTCCTTGATCTTGGCAATCTGATCCTTTGGGATAGAAAACTCTGCATAGACAGTACCTTTACCTGGCTTAATGAAATCTATACTTGCCGCTTTATCCCATACTATGTATTCTTTTCCCAAGTTGATAATCAGGATAAACATATAAAAAGGATCACACATGGCATACAGGGAGCCTCCAAAAGCTGTGCCTACTAAATTTCTATTGTACCATGTCAATTTTAACCTCACTTTAAAATAAGTGAATTCCTTGTTATGCGCGATCACCTTAATTCCAGAGAAAAGGTAAGGTGGGTAAAAATTCAAAAGTTTGATCAGCCTGAGGTATTTCCTTTTTGTTTTGACTTCCATAATAGCAATTGTAGGATTTGGCTAATCTAATGAAAAACAATAATCTTAAAAATAAAAGAACCGTTCTGATTTCTCAGAACGGCTCAACCCAGCACTATGAAGAAAAGCTTTTTAAAGCCTTCAAATAGATAAACAGGATGGATATACTTTTGTTTATCTTTTTTAAAATATTTTTTTAAAATTTAAACTCATACCCAGCAGTGATGAATCGGGGTAATCCCATACGAATCCCCTCCGGTCTTCTGGAGGCAATAAATCGTTCATCTGTTAGGTTTTTGATACTCAAGTTGAATCTAGAATTCCATTTTTTCACATCATAAAGCAAAGTGGCATCAATGGTAGTGAATGCAGGCATCAAACCGATTCGGCCATCAAATCGAGGGACTACTGTATTCAGTTGGTCTGTAAATTGCTGACCAACATGGTTAAGTGTAATTCGACCTCCAAATCCCATTTCTGTTTCCACTGTCAATGCTGTATTGATCAACCATTCAGGTGCATAAGGTGTACGTAGTCCATTAACATTAATATCGTTGATGATTCTATCCGCTCCGAACACAGAATTCACATAAGTGATGTTCGCATCGTAGAATAAATTTACTTTATCCCAATTAAGTAACTTAGAAATTTCTACATTAACCATCGCTTCTATCCCTTCATGAAGTGTACGTCCTGCGTTGACGACACCAAAACCAGCAGCTCCCAGAGATTGTGCAACAGGGATAATCTGATTGCTAAAATCCATTCTGAAGCCTGCCAACTCGAAAAAGAGCCAAGGGGTGAATTGAGATCTCAAACCTAGTTCTATATTGACAGAAGATTCTGCATCAAGGTCCAGGGCCTGCCCCTCACCGGTAACAGCGTCCTGTAGTCTTGGTGGACCAAAACCACGGTGTACACCACCAAAAATATTGACCTTGTTTGATGGGCGGAAGTTAAATCCAGCTCCTGGGATAAACTCGCTAACCACATTGGTTCCGACTAAGACAGTATCTCTAACAACACCTTCAAAGGGCCTTCTTAAAATATCTCTTTCAGCAATGTAATTTTCGTAGCGGAGTCCTACATTTACATCAAACTTTGAAGTGACATTGGTCGTGTTTTGAAAATAGCCACTGAAGGCATTTCCTGTACGGATTTCGTCCTCCCGTAAATCCCCACTTCGGACACCCGCCCTTGTTCCGTTAACCCGCTGTACAAGTGCCCTTTCATAATGCAATCTTACACCGGTAATCAATTCATTTTTAACATTAAACAGGTTATGGTTGGCCTCAATTCTTGGTTCAATTCCAGCAACTTCATAAGAACGATCTCTGTTACCTGTACCGTCTCTCATGAAAATGGCGCCACCGGGTACATTAAGATCCCCCCAGTATTTACCGGTCCAATTGGAAGGAGGAGTGTTGGTCGCATTTACTGAAAAGTCCTGCCTGCTCCAATTTCTTGTAGTTGTGTATCCATAGGCAATGGTACGAAGACGAATATTGTCGCTGATCCTGTATTTGTGAGACAGACTTAGAGAAAGCCTCCTTACATCCAACCTGTCATCAGGAGACAAATGTGTGAAATCATTTTCGCCACGTTCAAACATTAATTGATTCATTCCAATGTAAGTAGCATTGGAGGTTTCATCGTAAATACCAATCTTCATTCCCAATTCAGAGCGCTCATTGAGGTCAAACAAGAATTTTGCATTCAAATCTGTCAATCCAAAACTGGAAGGACCTAAATTTTCAGCACTTCTTCTAAGTAAACTTACATGATAACCGGTATTTCCAACGGTATTTCCATAATTCAATAGTCCTGAAAAATAACCGCCTTGTCCCCCTTGAATGTTAATTCTTCCTTCAGAAGACTCTGGAGGATTTGCCGTGATGAAATTGACCACCCCACCTACAGTTCGGGGGCCGTATAAAATCTGACCTGACCCTTTGAGTATTTCCATTCCTTCCATACGGTCCACAGGAGGAGTATAGTACATTTCAGGCTCTCCATAAGGGTTCAAAGCCACCGGCACCCCATCCTCCATAATAAGAATAGACCGACTCATATTGGGATCCAATCCACGGATTCCCATACTCAAACGCATACCTGTAAGTTCATCTTCCACTACATTCACACCTGGTGTACGTCGTAATGCTTCAGCTATACTGATTGGGTTTACAAAACCCAACTCGCGTTTATCGAGGTAATTCACTGATCCAGGTGTTTTGGAAAAGAGACGGTCTTTACTTGAAATGATGGTAATTTCAGGCATATCCACTCCTACTTCCGAGAAAATAATTTCTAATTCCTGGATTCTCCCATTGATAATTTCAACTGATTTTGTAACTGAACGGTATCCTACCGCCGAAACTTTAATATCGTAGGTACCATTTGGAATATTGACCAGCGAAAACTCACCATTGATATCCGCAACAGCTCCTTTGATGGTTCCTATAACCTGAATATTGGCGAATGGAACAGGCTCACCATTTTTTTCACGGATGACTCCCTTTAACACCTCTTCATCTTCCTCATTCCCCATGCTTGACAAGGAATGAAAATCTCTACCTATCAAATGGTTAGAAATACCTATAAAAAAGATGAGAATGAAAAGTTTACGTATAGCTGCCTTCATTTAATTAGATTAATTTTAATTAACGACGCAAATGTATTTGCTATTTAAACTTAATCCAAATAAGGATTTAAAATTATTTGTTTGATTTTTTATATAGATATACAATTGAAATAGAATTTTTCGATAAATGGTAGCATTGGGTACTTAAGCAATTATTTTAACAGGTTTTAGCACTTTTTATAAAATATTTCGTTGGTCAGGTAAGGAATAAATGTCTTATTTTGCAGCGTGCAAGCCAACCTGTCGCCGCGAACCCAAAAGTTTTTGGGACGGGGAGGAAAGTCCGGGCAACGTAGAGCACCATACTTCCTAACGGGAAGGGGTCTTGTTGGTGACGGCAGGATTACAGAGAGTGCCACAGAAAATATACCGCCCTGATCCTGATATTTATCAGGACAAGGTAAGGGTGAAATGGTGGGGTAAGAGCCCACCGCCCCTACAGTGATGAAGGGGGCAAGGCAAACCTTATGGGTTGAAAGATCAAATAGGTTCCGTTTTGAGTTTAGGCTCAAAGAAGGCTGCTCGTCTTTATGCGGAATGGGTAGATCGATAGAGCGCAGGTGTGAATCTGGGCCTAGATAAATGACAGGTTAGTTACCAAAAGGTAATGAACAGAACCCGGCTTACAGGCTTGCACATTTTTCATTTAAAAAAATGCTTATGCCGAAAATTTTAATTATTGATGATGAAAAAGTCATCCGCTCAACCTTGAAGGAGATCTTGGAATATGAAAAATACCAGGTCGATGAAGCCCAGGATGGAGAGCAAGGGTTGCAAATGTTGCAGGAAAAAGAATATGATCTTGTTTTGTGTGACATTAAAATGCCCAAAATGGATGGACTGGAAGTTCTTGAAAAAAGTGCTGAGATGGAAAAACAACCTCAGTTCATTATGATTTCAGCCCATGGAAGCATAGAAACAGCTGTTGAGGCTACTAAAAAAGGTGCTTTTGATTTTGTTCCCAAACCACCAGACCTGAACAGGCTTTTGTTGACTGTCAGAAATGCATTGGATAAAAAAAGTCTGGAATTTGAAACCAAAGTCCTAAAGAAGAAGCTGTCTCAAAAATTTGATATGGTCGGTGTATCACCTGCTATCAAGCAGGTAAAAGAGACCATAGAGAAAGTAGCTCCTACTGATGCCAGGGTATTGATTACCGGGCCAAACGGAACAGGCAAGGAATTGGTGGCTCATTGGTTACATCAAAAAAGCAACAGATCTCAGGCCCCATTTATTGCGGTCAATTGCGCAGCAATTCCAGCAGAACTTATTGAGAGTGAGCTATTCGGTCATGAGAAAGGCTCCTTTACTTCTGCCGTAAAGCAAAGAATAGGAAAATTTGAACAGGCTGACGGAGGTACTTTATTTTTGGATGAAATTGGAGACATGAGTCTTTCAGCCCAGTCCAAAGTCCTAAGAGCCCTACAGGAGCATAAAATCACCAGAGTTGGGGGAGACAAAGACATTAAAGTAGATGTAAGGGTTCTTGCCGCGACCAACAAAGACCTTAGAAAGGAAATTGAAGAAGGCAACTTCAGAGAAGATCTTTATCACAGGTTAAGTGTAATACTCATCCAAGTTCCAGCTTTGAAAGACAGGAAGGGGGATATCCCTTTATTGGTCAATAAATTTTTGGAAGATATTGCCAAAGAGTATGGCACAACAAAAAAGGACATCAACAAAGAAGCCCTCGCTGTTTTGCAGGATTTTCCCTGGACAGGTAATATCCGGGAACTCAGAAACGTAGTCGAAAGGCTGGTCATTCTGGGTGATAAAACAATCAGCCTTGAAGATGTAAAAAAATATGCTGACTACTAAGTCAGCATATTTTTATCCCTTAATTTCTTTGCTATCAACCGCTTTTGCGTATGCAGGGCACGGCTTGCTTGAAGCACATGCATTTAAGGCCAAAAGTCCGAGAGCCATTACAACAATTGCTAATTTTTTCATTTTTTATAAATTTTAAAGCCAAATATGTTTAATTTCTAAAGGAATACAAAATTAATTGACCATTAAATTGCACCCACGAATCTCACTATTATCAAACCTACCCAAAACTTCTAAGCTCCCTTTTTCATCTAATTTCCCTAAATCCTGTGTCTCTATAAATGCACAGGAATGAAAATTAGCCAAATCAATGATGTTAATTCCCCCTTGCATTCTGTGCGAAAATGTGAATGGATCATTGATATCCCTTAGCATAACGTGCATAGAATCGGGTAAATTGTATTTCCCTTCTCCTTTTGAATAAGCTTGGGACATTAATTCGGTCATTCCATATTCGGAATGTATTTTTTCAACATTAAATGCATGCATTAATTTTTCATGAACTTCTTCCCGGACCATCTCTATTCTTCTTCCTTTCATTCCACCGGTCTCCATTACAATCAAATTTGGTAAATCTGGAATTTCTACCCCACTTTCTGCAAGATCCAAAAGGGCGAAAGTTACTCCTAGTAAAAGTACATGCTTGGTATTTTTTTTTAATTTCTGCAGGGTTGTCACCAAATCACTGTGATTGTATAAATAAAACCCAGAATATTTAGAACCTGATTCTTTAATGAAATAATCAGACATACTCACAAGAGAACTCCCTTTTCTTTCCAAATAAGCTGGAAGTAATGCCAAAACATGAAATTCCTTGATAGACCCATATGCTTTCTCAAAGAGCTTGAGAGCATGCTGAAGGTAAAATGATTCAGACCAAAAATAATGTCTACTTGTAATTGCTCCGGTAGTCCCACTACTGGAATAATATCCTTCAAAATGATTCAAACCTGCAGATATCACTTGAAAATCCTTAAAAAACCGTATAGGTAAGAATGGGATATCTTCCATTCTATCAATAGTGACTGGATCAACTTTTCTGGCCTTGATATAGGCTTTATAAATAGGGTTATTCATAGCTTGGAACTGGAAAAGCTCAAGTGCTTTCTGCTCAAAGTTTTGTATTTTCCCCTGAAGTATATCTTCTTCAAAACTTTTGAAATATTCCATCGTTTTATAATTTGCCATCAGAAAATTGAGCACTTTTACGTAATCAGACAATTTCATGTAAATTTATAAGTACATGAGCAGTGTAAAAAAGTATATCGTTATAATATTTGGACTTCTTTTAGGGTTTGGCTGTGTTTCCCCGCCCGAGAATTTCCCATCTGTACCGGAAATCTCTTTTGAGGATATGCGGTTTGTCAATACAGCTGGATCAGACTCTTTGATAATTTCCATACGCTTCAAAGACGCCGAGGGCGACTTGGGACTAAACCCAACAGACATTGACCCACCCTTCCAACCGGTTAATTTCAGAAGAAATGCTGCGGGGTCACTTATCAATTATGCCAATAGGCCACAAGATGCGCCAGTTTTCAATCCTCTTGATTGGGTAATTAATCCTATAGTCAATAATGTAATAGTCAGAGATACAATCTGGGTAGAGCAAAATCCCGATCATAACAACATCTTCATTAAATTTTTTATCAAAAGAGATGGGGTTTACAACGAATTCAGATGGCAGGATCCACCATTTTTCACAACATTCAATGGGCGATTCCCCAGACTATTTAACGGTTCCGATGGGCAGCCCGTAGAAGGAGTCTTGGAATATGCAATGTTATCTTTTGGTTGGCAATCAATATTCCGAAATGATACTTTGAGAATTGATGTACAAATTCAGGACAGGTCACTTAATCGAAGCAATATCATTTCTAGTCCAGAAGTAACACTCAACCAGATCAGGAGGTAAAGTAAACTGGGGTAGAACAAACAAGAAAGGCCTCATTAGTGAGGCCTTTCTTGTTTAGAGTTCAGGGAAATTGCCAGGGTCTGCTTCATGCATCATTGCATACACTTTCTCCACAACATCATCTACTGATGGTTTGGAAAAATAATCTCCGTCTGAAGAATAAGCTGGTCTATGGGCTTTGGCTGCCAAGGTAGCCGGTTCGGAATCCAAATGGTAATAAGCACCTTGCTCCTCCACCACTTTCTGCATCATATAAGCTGAAGCACCACCCGGGACATCTTCATCTGCAAAAAGCACTCTGTTTGTTTTTTTAATCGATTCAACAATTTTATGATTTACATCAAATGGCAATAGTGTCTGAACATCAATAATTTCAATGGCAATTCCCATTTCTTTAAGCTCATCCGCAGCTTCTTCAATAATCCTGCACATGGATCCATAGGTTACCACTGTTAAATGCTGCCCCTCTCTTATAACTTCAGGCTCACCTAATTTAACTTTAAAATCAGCCAAATTGGATGGCATTTTCTCTTTTAGTCTGTAACCATTTAAACATTCTATAACCAAAGCTGGCTCATCTGCATGCATCAAGGTATTGTACATACCGGCAGCCTGTGTCATATTACGGGGAACACATATCAACATTCCTCTAAGGGAATTTAATAGCATACCTATTGGAGACCCGGAATGCCATACACCTTCCAGTCTATGACCTCTCGTCCTTACAATCAAGGGTGCTTTTTGTCCCCCTTTGGTCCTATAATGTAGGCAGGCTAAATCATCAGATAAGGTCATCAGTGCATAATGTATATAATCCAGATATTGGATCTCAGCCATTGGCCTCAAACCTCTTAAAGCTGCACCTATACCCTGACCAATTATAGTCACTTCCCTGATACCAGTGTCTGTTACCCTTAACTCCCCATGCTTTGCCTGTAAACCGGCAAAAGCCTGATTGACATCACCGATTCTTCCCACGTCTTCACCAAAAGCTAAAAATCTAGGATCGCTTTCCAACAAGTTATCAAAACAGGCCTGCAGAATTTCTCTTCCGTCAACCAAAGCAGCATTTTCATCGTACTTGGCAGGAACAGGGACAACCTTATTAGAAGAAAAATCCGATTGTGAATACAAATGACTGCTGTACCTTTCTTCATTCAGTTCCTGTTGGACAGCATACCACCCTTTCAGGTCTGCCTTGACCTGATCTGCATCATGCCTCATTAGCCAAATGGCTTTTCTGACAGTACTGATTACATCTTTACGTATAGGGTTTATGGCTTTTGAAAGATCTTCTGCCAAGGCACTCAATGCCTGGCTTTGTGTTGACTGGGGAGCTGCGTTTCTGATTAATTGCAACGCTTCTTTTAATTCAACCTTAATTTCTCCAGAAAAGGCAGACCAAGCTGCGTCTTTTTCTTTTTTAGCAAAAACTTTGGCTTCCTGTTCTATTAAATCCAGTTCTTGTGCATTGGCATAATTACTTTCTATCAGGAATTTCCTAAATTGAACAAGGCAATCATGCTCTTTTTCCCAATCCAAACGCTCCTTGGATTTGTACCGCTCATGGGAACCTGAAGTAGAATGGCCCTGAGGCTGTGTCATCTCGACCACATGGATCATTACAGGAACATGCTCTTCTCTTGCTATTCTGGAGGCATTTTCATAAGTTCTATCCAGGGCCTCATAGTCCCAACCTTTTACAATGAAAATTTCGTAACCTTTTTGGTCATCGTTTCTTTGCAGACCTTTTAAGATCTCAGAAATACTACCCTTTGTGGTGTGGTATTCATTGGGCACTGATATGCCATATGCATCATCCCAAATTGAAATCACCATGGGGACCTGCAATACTCCTGCGGCATTTACTGTTTCAAAAAACATACCCTCTGAAGTAGATGCATTACCTATGGTGCCCCATGCCACTTCATTACCGTTTTTACTGAATTGATGTATTTCTTTTAGGCCAGGGCTCTCTCTATACAATTTAGATGCATAAGCAAGACCCAATAATTTTGGCATTTGGCCGGCTGTGGGGGAAATATCGGCAGAAGAATTTTTTAGTCCTGCCAAATCTTTCCATGTCCCATCTTCATTAAGAGCACGGGTTGCAAAATGACCGTTCATCAAACGTCCTGCTGACGCTGGATCTGCCTCCACTGAGGTATGGGCATACAGTTGGGCAAAATATTCCTTTATTGTCAGTTGACCTATGGCAAACATAAAAGTCTGATCCCTGTAATACCCGGATCTGAAATCACCATTTTGAAAATATTTAGCCATAGCAAGCTGAGCCAGCTCTTTCCCGTCTCCGAAAATTCCAAACTTGGCTTTTCCCATGAAGACTTCTTTCCTTCCCATCAGTGAAGCATGTCTGCTTTCCCAAGCAAGTTTGTAATCACTTAAGAGCTGCTCTTTTTCAAATATTTTTGACCTCTTGTTCTTAGATAATGTTGCCACGTTCGTCATTTTAATCTCTAAAGGTAATTTGGGTTCCCGTCGGTTTTTTACCAAGCAGTTCAAAAATAGCCAAATTTGTCATTTTTACAAACTCACAAACAGAATAATTGCAAAAAAAATCGGTAAAAAATTTCGATTTATCAGCTTAAAAATAATTTTTTCAAAATAAATTCCCTCCTAATGCAATTTTTGATGCTCTTCTTTTCAAAATCCTGCAATTATTACGCCAAAATAAACGCTACCAGTGCCTTACTGTACTCCTAGATCAATCGCCCTCCATCTACT